>JBPCTA010000319.1:0-10429 GCA_051006595.1 Pirellulales bacterium | reverse complement strand
AGGATAATGCCTGCCTGGGTCATCGAGGCGTAGGCGAGCATGCTCTTGAGATCGGTCTGCACGCTGCCCACGAGCGAGGCATGCAGCGCCGTACCGCCTCCGATGGCGACGAGCAGCCAGCCGGCGGCCGGCGCGGCGTCGAGGACCGACTCACAGCGGAGCAGCACATAGGCTCCGGCGTGGATCGACAGGGCGCCGTAGAAAATAGCGCTCGACGGCGTCGGGCCCTCCATCGCCTTTGGCAGCCAGCCGGAGAATGGCACTTGGGCACTCTTGCCGAGGGCGGCGAACACGAGGAGCAGCGAGACGAACAGGGCGGTGGTTGCCGGCACCAGGCAGGTGGCGTGGGGCCAGGTGCCCGTGAACAGCCGCTCAAAGTCGCCGGAGCCGGTCGCCTGATGGATGACGACGCTCGCGGCGAACAGTCCCACGTCGCAGATGCGGTAGGTCGTGAACGCCCGCAGCGCTGCATCGACGGCGTTTCGGCGCTCGTGGAAGAATCCGATCAACAACGCCGACGAGATCCCGAGAAACTCCCAGCCCGCGAACAACACGTCGATGCTGCCGGCGAGCACCATCAGGTTCATCCCCGTCCCGAAGAGGACGAGCAGAATGAAGAAGCGAGTAAAGCCGGGCTCACGATGGAGGTATTTGCCGGCGAAGGCGTTGACGAGCGCGCAGAGGCCGGTGGAAAAGCAGACATAGGGCACCGATAGCCCGTCGGCCACCAGCTCGATCGTCGCGGCATGATGGCCGACGGCAAACAGCCTGCCGAGGTGAACCACCTGGGCGGTGAAGCCCCGATTGGCGATCACGACGAGCGTGACGAGGGCCGCGAGGAAGCCGGTCGTGAAGGCCGCGGCCACGATCCGCGTGGTCGCCCGTTCGGACAGGGGCCGCCCCAGCAGCGAGGGCAGACCAATGCCCACGAGGGCCGCGACGGGCGCGATGAGCTGCCAGACGACGAGCGCGGAGACAGGATCGGTGAGAAGGTCAGGCATGTTCATGAAGGCACCGAGTCGTTCCTGGCGGGTCCGGACGCACCGGCGAGCAGTCGGGCCGGTGGCACGTTGCCACGGTGGCCGCGAAACCAGGCCGCCGACGAGGGCACGACCGGGATCGACTCCGATTCCGGCACATACGGCACGAAGGCGATCTCGCCGTCGGTGGTCTCCTGCACGGCGAGGCCGCCGGTGTCGGGATGCCAGGAGACGAGCTGAATCCACCGCTTCGCGACCATGTTTTTCACGGCCGGCAGCCGGTCAAGGACGGCGCGAATCCGTTCGGGAGGAGCCTCGACCACCATCAGCAGTCGAACGGGCTCATGGATATCGACGCCCTGAAAAGGCAGCCCGGTGCGGAGGTCGCTGGCATGCCCGTCCATCACGCCGACGAGGCCCGTGATGTTGTGTGGGAGCTTCGTTCCGGCACCGTAGCAGAGCGGATCGACGCGCGAGAAGAGATACGCGAGGTTGATGCCGCCGCAGACGGGGCCGACGGCGGCGAGCGTTCGTTCGAGCACTCGTCCATCGGAATCGGGGCCGGGATCGTAGGAGACCAGAAACGACCTCCGATCCAGATACAGCCCCCTGGTTTGCCGCCGCGAGCCGACGATGCAGGCGGCATTGCTCGCGTGCCCGTATTCGGGCCGCACCTGCGCGAGATCGGCCGACCGCACCTGCGCGCGACGCAGGGCTTCAGGGACCGAGACGTCGAGGGGCACCGAGTCGAACCGTCGGCACCGCTCCTGGGCGTCGAGTCCACCGGCCTCCACGCATCGCCGCTGAAACGATTCGAAGTCGGCACGGTGGGAGCCGGGAATCCGGTCGGCATCGAACCACGCGATCTCGCTGGTGCAGGTGTCCTGCATGCCGCCCACAAACACCACGTCGTCGGGAATCTCCAGGCCGCCGGTGGCGAGCCGCAGCCGCACGGCCGGATCATTCGCCATCAGCGCGAAGGCGCGGGCATTGGGCCCACCGCGGCCGCCGCCACAGGCGCCGCAGTCGTAGGCGCTTTCGTGTGGATTGTTGAGGCTGGTCGAGCCGTGGCCGATGATCGCCACCAGCCGCGCAAACCCGGACGTCAAGCCGATATCCTCCAGAAGGCGGCGAACGACGGCCGCCATCTCGTCGAGGTCGAAGCCCGACTGGGTGACGTCGGCGAGCCGGGCGTCGCCCTCGCGCTTCAGTGCGAGCCGCGTCGGGATGTGGGGGCCGGCGAACTCGGCGGCCCGGCTGGCGAGCCGGGCCGTGAGCCGAGGAAACACGACCCGCGCGACGAGGGGCACCGCCGCGAGCGCACCGCCCACCGACGTGAGGATGCCGCCCCGCAGCAGGGAGCGGCTGCCCTCCGACATGCCGCCACGAAGCCGGCCGAGCGATCGCCGCACCGACTGCCGGAAGCGATGGTCGGCGACCGCGCTGTCCTCGGGCAACTCGGTCACTGTGTGCGCAGGCCGGATCACGATCGGACAGAGTGGCACGGCATGCCAGTCGTTGATGCCGCGAAAATACATCGGCAGCGAGAAGAATCCGGCGGCGCCGAAGGTTTCGACGTCGGCCGCAAGCTCCTCGAGCGCCCGGCGAAACGACTCGCATCGATCGTCGATGCAAAACACGGCCTGGGCGCGGGGCCGGCCGGCAGCGGGGGGGGGAGGCGCCGACCGCTGCGAAGCGAGCGCATCGAGCATCTCGACACGGTGCCGCCGTTCGTACGCCAGATGAAACAGCCTGCGCCGGGCGATCGAGTCGAACGCGGCGATCGCGTGCTGGAGCTCGAAGATTTCGTTGTCGGTGAGCGCGCGAATATCGTCCGCGGCGAGACCGAGCAGCTGCGACACCTGATGGAGCAGGAACGAGCGCGAGAGACTCCCCGGACCACGACGCGGCGGATGCCGGTCGCGGAGCTCCACCCACAACGGCGTGAGCGTGCCATCTCCAGTGGCTCCGACGACGTGCCCGAGGTGGCCGGCCGCCCATTCGGCGACCGTCCGGTCGAGCAGCAGTCGCACGGCCAGGAAGTCCACGAGTCGCGCCGGCACCGCCTCGACGGGCGCCCGGTCGGGCCGCTCCTCGAGCTCCCGCACCATGCCAGCCCAGCCCTTGAGCGCCACCAGCGATTCGGTGAGAAAATCCTGCCACGAGGCCTCGGGCACTCCCAACACGCGGAGCTGCTCCAGGATCACGTCGAGCGCGATCGACGAACCGTCGCCGCCGCGGTCAAACGCATCGCGGATCCGTCGCAGCCGGGCCGGCAGCAGGCGGCCCCAGGGCTCGGTCGGTCCGATACGACCCGAATAGACGCCCGCGACGGCCGCGAGGAACCCCTTGTCACGGTCGGGCATCGGCCATGCGGCCACGCCCTGATCGATGAAGGCCGCCACCATGCGGATCAGCAACGGGTGGACGAGGGCGTCGGTATCGAGCGTCGGCGATGCGTCGAGGATCAGATCGCGGTGCCGCAGCGGGGTCCGACCATGGATGATCGCCGGCCGTGATCCGGCCGATGCCTCGACGCACGCGTGCCAGAGTTCGCTGGCGACGCGGCCGTCGCTGGCGTCGGCAGTGCTGGTGCCAGACATTACAGAGACGGCAAGCGGCTCGGCGGCGTCGAGCAGCCGGGCCCGGGTGCGGGGCTCGAGGTCGTCTCGCAGTCGCTCGATGGCACGGCTCTCGGTCAGGGTCCACCGCACGGCGGAATCGCTCTCCAGCTGAACGCCGTGCAGCAGCAGTTGCAGATGCAGCTGGCCGAGCGTCGCTCGCCCGCCCGCGAGCGACGTGAGGCCACGGTCGCCCAGGTCCTGTGCGAGGACCGCTTCCAGATCAGCGACGCGGATCCGCCCGCGGGCGAGCTCGTCGCGATAGTCGCTCTCGGGCAGAAACGGCTGGGCCTTGTAGAGCCGCGCTGCCCGCACCACCGCCTCTTCAAAGGGCAGCGCCTCGAAGCCCTGGAGAGGATTCTGCGCCACGAAGGCATCGATCGGGCCCTGCGGTGGCAGGAACCGGCCGGCGGCGGCGATCATTTCCGCGAGGGCGGTGTGCTGGGGTGGCATGAGTGTCATGAGTGTCATGGGTGTCATGGCCGATGGCGCGGCGTAGGGGTGGCGCGAAGGGATTCGCGCCGTGTGATCGCCGGGGCCGCTGAAAAACGGCGAGACGATTCATGCGCACGGGGGCAGGAACTTGCCGTGCGTCGACGTCAGAGCGACGTCGGCGGCCCGCGAACGAGGGCCGAAGATTTCGGCGACTGGGGGGCCCGGTGGCACGGGGCATGCGTTACCGATGTGACGCAGCGATCCCGCGAACAGGAGAGCGCCGACGTGGCCAGCAGATGCAGTTGGCGACCGTCCTGCTCCGCGCTGTCGTCTTCCTCGACCTGCTCCTCGACCTTCTCGGAGCGGGCGCTGGAGTCGTCGTCGCAGCCGCCGTCACGCTGGTGATCGACGGTCCAGGCGGCCATGCCGGTTGGCTGAACTTCGGCGACGGTCGTCCGCACGCCCACGAGAATCGTGGACACAGCCGCAAGCGTGACCAGCATCTTCCGCAGTTTGCGAATCATGGCACGAACCACCTGGCCCGAGTCCGACCGGAATCATCAAGTCTCCTTACCAGTCTACGTCAGAGTCGGCGCGAGGGCCAAACCCAGTTTGAACGTGCCGTCCGCGTCCGACCGCGCAGGCCGCTGTCGGGCTAACGGGATGGTGAGCCGTTCCGAGCGGGGGATGGCGTTCGCGATTCACCTCCTCGGCGCCGTCCTCCCTGCTGACCGCCGCCTTCCCGGCCGCCCTGTCCGCCGCGGGGCCGGCCTGCCTGGGGGTCGTAGGCGGGATTGGCCTGGTCGGGGATCGCGGCGCCGAGGTCGCGCTGCCACTCGCGCAGTGCCGCAGTGAGGGCGGCCGCTTTCTCAGGGCATGCGGCGGCGAGGTCGTGCCGCTCCGACGGATCGGCGGCTAAGTCGTAGAGCTCCACGCGGCCCCCGTCCTCGAAAAACTCGATGAGCTTGTGATCGCCGTCGCGGATCGCGCTCGACGGTGTCGCCCGCCCCACGTAGCAGGGAAAGTGCCAGAATAGCCGCCTCGGCCGCCAGTCTTTGTCGCCCCCCTGCAGCAGCGGCACGAGGCTGGTGCCGTCGAGGGGCTGGCCCCCGGGCGGCGTCGCCTCGGCGAGTTCGAGCAGCGTCGGATAGAAGTCGACGCTCGTCACGGGCGCGTCGCACGTCGTCCCGGGCCGCGTGACGACCGGGCCGGCAATCACGAGCGGCACGCGGATGCCTCCCTCGGAGAGCTCGCCTTTGCCCCCCTTGAGCGGCGGCGTGTATTGCGACGTGCCGCCGTTGTCGCTCGTGAAGATCACGACGGTGTCGTCGGTGAGCCCAAGCCTCGCAAGGCTCGCCACGATCCGCCCGATGTTGCGGTCCACCGCCTCGATGGTAGCCGCCTGAGCGGGATCATTGCGACGGTCATCGACCGCGGCTGCCTTCCGCTGGTACTTGGCGAGCAGCTCCGGCTCGGGGTCGTAGGGAGCATGAATGGCATGATCGGCCAGATACACGAAGAACGGCTCCGCCCGATGCTGCTCGACGAAGGCGAGCACTTCGTCGGTGAGCCGATCGGAGAGCTGATGGCCGTCACGATCGAAGTAGGCGTCCTTCGGGAAACCGAGTGTCTCGGGAAACACCACCGTGTCGAAGCCCTGGCCGCCGGGAGTGCGGGGGCCGGTTCGGCCGCGGCCGAGATTCCACATGCCGAAGTATCCCGTCGCGTAGCGTCTCGTCTGCAGGGCCTCGGGGATCGTGACCACCTCCGTCGCGAGTTCCGACTCGCTGTGGGCAGCGGTGAGTTTGTGCCAGGGCGAACCTGGCGGCTGCCGAGGGTCGACCACGGTGTAGATGCCGTGGCGGGGCGTGGCTTGCCCCGACATCAGGCAGGCCCGCGTCGGGGCGCAGTTCGGGGCCCCGGCGTAGGCCTGCGTGAACACGAGGCCCCGCTTCGCGAGCCTGTCGAGGTGCGGCGTCTCCACTAACGTTTTGCCCATGAATACCACGTCCCGCCAGCCCATGTCGTCCATGAGCACGAGGATCACATTCGGCGGCCGCTTGGCGTCGGCTGCGTGTGCGGGCAGGCCGGTCATCGCAACGACACTCGCGGCGATCAGGAGCAGGCCTCTCATCGGTCGCTCTCGCGTTCGTAGGTGAAGGTCAGCGTGCCTTCGGCGAGCGTCGTCTTCTGGATGGCCGCGAGCAGGGCGTCGCGGGTCGCGGCACCGGCCGCAAGTGCGGGCTTCGCCGAGAGCGCATAGACCGTCAGTTGATACGACTTTTGTCCCGGCCCCTTGGAGCACATCGGATCGTATTCGGCCCGCTTCTTGTCGTTGAGGCCGGTGGTGCCGATCTCCCGAGAGCCCTTCGGGAGGGCCGTTACCGATGCCGGGATGTCGTGGACGAGCCAGTACGACTTCACGCGGTCGGGCGCCTCGTGCCAGAGCGCGACCGCATAGCAGACGGTTCCCTTCGGCCCGGCCTGCCATGCCAGCGGCGGCGATACACCGGCGCCGTCGCACGTGAACTCCACTGGGAGTTTTCCGTCCGGGCCGATGGCCGGAATCGTCACGCCGAGGCCGTTCTCCCCTGCGGCTCCCGGTTTTGCGGCTGCAGGTGCCGGGGAGGTCGCGGCAGCATCGCGTTGCGGGGGCGGCGGCGGTCGATCATCAACCGGTCGTGGGCGGCGGGGCGGCCCGCCCTCAGACCCGCGCGGGCCGCGGCCGCCGGGCCCTCGCGGCGTGGAGGTCTGGCTCGTCTCCCGTCCCTGCGGGTCGGTGAACGTGAACGTCACCGCGCCGTCGGGCTTGATGGTGTAGCGCACGCTGCCCTTCCGGCCGCCGATGGCATAGGTGAGCAGCCGCGTGTCTGCGGCCGGGGATTCAAAGCCGACGATCGTGGCGCCGCGGAGTGGTGGCTGGGCCTCGCGAATGGGCTGGGCCCGCGGCTGGGGATCGACCTGCCCGTCGCGCTCCGCCACCTCGCCGCGAAAGCCGCCGTTGAGATAGGGATACTGCTTCGTGGCATGGTAGTGGTAGCGGCCCTGCGCGTCGTCGTGGCCTCCCATCCAGTCGAGGTTCTTCACCGGGGAGCCGTCGGGCTCGGTGGTGCCGTAGATCGGATAGCCGTCGAGCGCGTAGGCGATCGGCTTCCCCTTGCCGACCACCTTCTCCAGATGCAGGGGCGCCACGTGATAGTGGTAGTCATCGGCCCGGCCGCAGTGGCCGCCGTAGTCGTCGAGCTCGCCGATCGCGAGGGCGTCTTCACCGCGGTTGGTGAGGGGGTTGAAGATCGGTATACCGTTGACGGCCAGAGCGATGGCGCCGCGGAGGAAGCGGTCCTTCGTAGTCTGGGGATGTGCGGCCGGCACGGGGCTGATCGGTATCCGCCAGGCGTTGTCCCCGACATATCGCTGAGGCAACGGCACCTGCTGCTGCCAGGCGCGGATGCCGACCATCAGTGGATGGTCGGGAACGCCGTTCGACTCGACGAAGAACCAGCGGTCGTCTCGGCGGGTCGTGATGTCGCCGCGTTTCTCGAAGGCCGCGAAGGCATCGGCGATGTCGAGGGCCGCGGCGGGCTTCGGGGCGGCGATGAGGCGTACGGGCACACTCGCGTCCGCAGCGTTCGTGTCCGTCTGGGTCGCGTTGACGTTCGCATGCCCGGCCGCCGTCTCGTCGCCGCGATGACGATGCCATGGATGGGCAGAGGCCGTCGTACTCCAGGCCGCGGCAACACTCATCCAGACGAAGGCCGTCCACCAGCTGTTCGGGCTCATGGCCGCTCCTTCTTGTTGATGCCCTTGGCCGCTCCGCCCCTCCGGCGTTGAGGCGATGCCGTACGCGTGGGGTCGTACCGGGGATCGGCTGTGGGCAACTGCGCGCTGATATCGGCGAGGTATCGCTGCAGGCGGGCTTTGAGGCGGGCCGCCTCGGCCGGCATTTCGGAGGCGAGGTCGTGTCGCTCGCCGATGTCGGCCTCGAGGTCGAAGAGCTTCACGCTGTCATCTTCATAAAACCGCAGGAGCTTGAGCGTGCCAAGGCGGATCGCGGAGTGCGGCGTGTGGCCGCTTTGGTAGTGGGGAAAGTGGAACACGATCTCCTCCCGCGGCCGCCTCACTTCGCCGCGGCCACCGTTGGCGAGCAGCGGGGTGATGCTGCCCCCCTCGATGTCCGGTGGCAGCGACGTGGTCGGCACGCCCGCCAGTTCGCAGAACGTGGGCAGCATGTCGTAGCCCACCACCGGCACGTGGCACCAGGAGTCGGGGGCCACTCCCGGCCCTCGAACGATCAGCGGCACCCGCACGCCGCCTTCCCAGACCGAGCCCTTGCCGCCGCTGAGCCCGCCCCTGCGGCCGCCGCCGGAGCCGTTGTCCGACATGTAAATCACGTACGTGGTGCCGGCGAGGCCGAGGCGATCGAGAGAGTCCAGCACCCGGCCCACGCCCGTGTCGAGATCCTCGGTGATCGCCGCCACGGAGGCCCGCCGCGCATCACCGGGGCCGCCGGGCCGCTCGTACTTCGCCAGCGTGGCCTTGAGCGCGTTTTCCGACGCATGCAGCGCGTTCCACGAGAGCTGAATGAAAAACGGTTTGCCGGCCGCCGCTGTCTTGTTCATGAAGGCCTCGGCCCGCTCGGCCATGCCGAAGATGTCGACGGGATTCGGGTCGGTGAACTCGTAGGCCTGTTCGTTGCCCGTGTCGCCGTCGTGCTCGTCGTAGCCGTGTCGGCCCGGGCCGCCGCCGGCGATGTGCCACTTGCCGTAGTGTGCTGTGGCATAGCCCGCCTGCCTGAGGAGCTCGCCCACCGTGGTTTCGTCGTCGGCGATTTGCTTGATGAGTTGGGGTTCCAGAAGGCGGTGTCCCGGTTCAGGGGGGGCCGCCTTTGTCCAGTGGAGGCGAGCCGGGCTCTTGCCGGTCTGCAGACTGATGCGGGTGGGTGAGCAGACGGGGGCGGGGGCGTACGCGCTGGAGAATCGCATGCCTGCGACGGCGAGTTTCTCGAGATTCGGCGTGTGGAAAACCTCACCCCGCGACTCGCGCACATCCGGATGCATGGCGACGGAGAGGCCATTCCAGCCCTGGTCATCGGCCAGCATGAAGATGATGTTGGGCCGCAGATCACGGTCGGCGGCACGGGCCTGGCCGAGGAAGGCAGGGCCGATGGAGGCGACCAGCGTTGCCGCCACGAGGCATACGAAGGCGGATTCGTGTCGATGCATGGCCATCAGGGACGCTCCGGAGGCGGGCGACGTCCCGGCGGCCGCCTGCCGCCGGTTCCGGGCCCCTGTTGAGATTCTTGTCGCGGGCCCTTCTGGGGGCCCTTTCGTGGGCTCTGGGGCACGACATCGTTCAAGCGGGAGAAGTCGGGCCGCTCTTTTCCGTCGGGCGGTGCGGCGACGGTGTGGCGAAACACCACCGTATTGTCGAGCCTGACGTCGTCGCTCCAGATGAACGTCGCGCCGGTGAAGTCGGCATCGAAATAGGGCTGCTTCGGATCGATGTCGGCCTCCGAGTATTCCCGCGCCTGCGGCCAGTCGCGGTCGTCGAAGTCGACGGCGAACCAGTCGTCCGGCAGGGGCGTGTTCACCGTCCGGGGATTCCGCGTGTCGCCATCGACCGGGCCGTGCGAGAAGCACCGCGCCTTCCACGAGCCGTTGGTCACGGTGCCGTCGCCAAACTTCAGGATGAATCCACCATCGCCGACTTGGGTGTTGGCGTATTCCATGCCCGTCGTCGGGTCGGCATTGTCCCGGGCCATCACCGCGATCGTCATCGGATAGGCAGGCAGGATGTCGACCGCGATCACGTTGTGCGGGATGAACTCGATCGAGTCCACGGCGACGAGTTTGCCGTTCACATAGAGCGTGAACGCGTTGTCGGCGTAAACGGTGGCTTTGATCGTGTCGGCCATCGAGGGCTTGCGGACGCCCGGTCCGGGCGGAGCCTGCTCGGCCACGGCGGCCCAGGGGGCCGCCACGATAGAAAGCCAGACGATCAGAGCGGCCAGGGGCCGCGAAGCGTGGCCATCACGGCGGGGGCGTTTCGAGCAGCACGATGATGCCATACGGCCTTGAACGGCCGTGGTTGCGAAAGGTTTTCGGTGACCGGAATGGGAGGAGATCGCCCGCGGCCTCACGGCCGGTCAGGTTTTACGAACGCGGCAGCCTCCCCGACTGAAACAGTTTCTCAAACACTGTGAAACTGTTTCGTAAAAAAGGGGAACCCATTTCGCAGCAATGGGGAATCGCTTTCGCAAAACTTGTGAAAGCGGGTGTTCTTTTTTGCGAGATCCGCGATGGGCTCTCTTTCGAAAACCTCTTTTCCCGGGCAAAAACCAGACAATCACCGTTTTTCAAAGAAATCGGCACGCTGTTTGCAACTGTTTCAGAT
>JBPCTA010000318.1:0-3237 GCA_051006595.1 Pirellulales bacterium | reverse complement strand
ATCCTGCTCATCGTATTCACGCGGCTCGCCAAGCGGCTGCGAAACGGCGAGCCTGCCAAGGGGGCGATCGCGAACCTCTTCGAGGCCATGATCCTCTTCGTCCGCGACCAGATCGCGCGGCCGGCCATCGACAGCCATGATCATGGCCACGACGATCATGGTCACGACGATCACGCTCATCACGACGGCCATGGGGATTCTGGCGGCGGCCACGGTATCGACCATGGCAGTCACGGAGGTCCGTCGCTGGCCGGTGCCGGCGGGCCCTCCGTCGCAATCCACCAAGAAGTCCACGAAGGCGACCGGTTCGTGCCGCTGCTGCTCACGCTCTTTTTCTTCGTGCTCGGCTGCAACCTGCTGGGAATGGTCCCGTGGGCAGGTTCGCCGACGGCCTCGTTCTCCGTCACCCTCGCCCTCGCCGGCGTGACCATGCTCACGGTCGTGGTGGCCGGCATGCTGAAGTTCGGGTTTTTCGGCTTCTTCGCCAACCAAGTGCCGTCGATGGACCTGCCGCTGCCGCTGGCGATCCTGCTCAAGCCAATGATCTTCGGGATCGAGATGCTGGGGCTCTGCATCAAGCACCTGATTCTGGCCGTCCGGCTCCTCGCCAACATGGTCGCCGGCCACCTCGTGCTGCTCGGCATCATGGGCCTGATTTCAGCGGCCGCCACTTACTCCATGGGCATGTGGGCCACGGTGACGGGGATCAGCGTGGTGAGTTGCACGCTGTTCAGCATCCTGGAACTCTTCGTCGCGTTCCTACAGGCCTACATCTTCACGTTCCTGTCCGCCTTGTTCATCGGAGCGTCCGTGCACCAGCACTGATGGGCCCCGCCGGGGGCTGCAGCCCGCGTGGATGCGCGAGTCCGGCTTCGAAAAAACCTCGATTCGGAGAAACCGCCCTACACAACCGCCGCGAAATCCCTAGAACATGGGCTCAGCGGTCATGTATCCGCATTGCTTCGCTCACCCGCACATTCAGCCTGTACGTCCCCATTTCCACCGTATCCGGGCGCCCGCCCGGTCACCCTTTTCAAGGAGCTTGATTGATGATCCGTTCGCTGCTCTCGACCCGCATGCTCACCACCGTGGCCGCCGTCGCCGTCACCTTCATCTGTGCCGACATGGCCAGCGCCCAGGATTCGGGTCGCTCGCTCATCGATCTGACGTCTTATTTCGGCGTTGGCCTCGTCGTGATTGGCGCCGCGCTCGGCATCAGCAAGCTCGCCGCGGCGGCCTACGAGGGCATGTCGCGACAGCCCGAAGTGGCTGGCAGCATCCAGACGGCGATGATCATCGCGGCCGCCCTCATCGAAGGTTTCACCTTCTACGCGCTGTTCATCTGTTCCAGCAAGTGATCGGCCCTTGCGACGTCCGTCGGCGACTTGCCGCGGCTTCGCGAAGCCCCTGTCCAAGGAGCGGGGCGACGAGGGAATGCCTCGTCGCTCCGTCTTCGTGGTCGTCACTGGCAGATCAGCGGGCCTGCGGGCCGCTGAGGCGTCGAGTGTCGAATCCACTGTGCCGCGGCGAACCGAACCCCACCGATTCATGTTTCAGACCAGCATCCAACAGTGGAGTCCCATCGTGACCTGGACGTCCTCGCGAAGATTGCACCACCGCAACGTCGTGCTCGTCGCCTTGGCCTGTTTCGCCGTGTGCGGTCAGGTGGCCATCGTTCCTGAGGCGATTCTGGCCAGCGGGCCCGAGACGCATGCGGAAGATCCCGGTCAGCACGGCGACCATGGTAACCATGGCAACCATGTGGAGATCGGCCACAACGCCCCTGAAGGTGTCGCCCAGAAGGACTTCGAGAGCCCGGCTTGGTTTCAGACCGATCTCGCAGTCTGGTCGTTTGCGGTGTTTCTTGCCCTCCTGGCGTTGCTCACGAAGTTTGCCTGGAAGCCGATCATGCAGGGCCTGGAGAAGCGGGAGGAGGGCATTGCCCGCCAGATCGCCGAAACCAAGGCCTCCAACGAGGAAGACTAGCGGATGCTGGCCTCGTACGAACGTCGGCTGGCGGAGGCCTCCGAAGAGGTTCGCGGCAGGCTCGAAGAGGCTCGCCGCGACGCCGATGCCACACGTCAGGTGATCGTCGCCGAGGCTCGGAAGGCCGCTGAGGACGAGCGGGCACGAGCCACGCACGAGATTCACCTCGCCAAGGACGACGCCCTTGCCCAGATCGCGGAGAAGGCTGGGCATCTTGCGGTCGAAGTCGCAGGAAAGTTCCTGCGTGAGAAACTCGGCCAGGACGACCAGTCGCGGCTCGTGCGTGAGTCGGTCGCCAGCCTGTCGAGCAGGCCGAGCATCAACTGAATCGATCGGAATCGATCCACCACACCATCCACATCGTCTGAATCGCGGATTTCAAAATATACCGATGGGCAACGAATCGAATCCGTCATCCCACCAGGCGCCGCATGGGAGCCATGGCTCCCATGTCGACATCGCCGTCGACCGGGTTGCCAAGGTGTATGCACAGGCAATCATCGAAGCCGCCGACGCGGCCGGCTGTCGCCGTGAGGTGATCGCGGAGCTCGGGCTGCTCGCCCGCGACGTGCTGCCCAAGGTTCCTCAGGCTGAGGCCGTGTTTGCATCGCCCAAGGTCTCGACCGATGAGAAGGCGGCGATGATCGACCGCATCGCCAAGGGCCGCATGCTGCCGACCACGGTGCATTCACTTCACGTGCTTGCTCGCCATGGCCGGCTCGGCATCCTCGGCCCGGTGGTGCATGCCGCCGAGCGTCTCGCCGACGACCTCGATGGTCGAAAGCAGGCGGTGTTCACCACCGCCGTCCCGGTCGATGTGGCCGAGCAAAGCCGCATCGTCGCGGAAGTCGAGAAGGGCCTAGCAGCGACGCTCACGCCAACGTTCGTCGTCGATCCCGCGATCATTGGCGGCCTCATCGTCCGCATCGGCGACACCATTTACGACCAGTCGGTCGCCACGAGCCTCACTCGGCTCGGCGGCCGTCTCCATCAGCGAAACATCCACGCCATCCAAACCGGGGAATACTCATGGCAAACCTGACCGACGAAATCGCATCCGTTCTCCGCGAGGAGATCTCCCGCTTCCAGTCGGGCATCGACGTCCGCGAAGTCGGCCGCGTGCTCGAAGTGGGCGACGGCATCGCCCGCGTCTGGGGCCTGTCGGGTGTGATGGCCGGCGAGATGGTCGAATTCCCGGGCGATGTCATCGGCCTGGCCTTCAACCTCGAGGAGAACTCGGTCGGCGTGATC
>JBPCTA010000317.1:0-2639 GCA_051006595.1 Pirellulales bacterium | reverse complement strand
CACGAGGGCATCCCGCTGACGGGCGAGTTCCACCTGCTTGGCCCGCACGGACTTTGTCCAGGACCACTCGTAGGCGGCCATCCGTGAGGCGACGTACAGATAGCCTGCTGCTGACAGGAGCACGAGAAACGCGGCCGCCACCGTGCCCCAACTCCACCGCTTGTGGCCCACGCCAAATGCAATGAGCCCGCCGAGGAGCACGAGGGCGATGAGGCCGAGCAGCACGTAGTTCATGATGATCCCCGCCGCTGCGGGCGGCGCGGTGAACGGACTCGGCCCGCACGACCGGCAGATTCGTCGCGATCGGAGTATATCGCCCCCGGTCGGACCGCCGCCCATGGCTATTCGTGCAGGTGGCGTCATGTTCTTGAGCCGGCGCCGTCGCCACGTTGCAGTCGGGCGACGCGGCAGCCAAGGGGAGTCGCCCATGGGCGACATTTCGCCCGCCCTCGTCTTTCTCTGGCCGAGGGTGCCGGCAGGTTTTTCCGGGGGAAAACGGTCATTCCCTGCGATTGGGTCGGATTTCGCCGCTGGTGGCACCGGAATCGCAGAGGGATGGCTCCCGCGTCCGCCCCGCGGCGCCGGAGCCCGTCTCCGGCCCGGATGGCGGCCAGAGGACATTGCCCGGAGACACCATGCGGCCCACCAGCAGCCACGACCCGCGACTCAAGCCCACGAGGCCTTCGAAGCCGACCAAACCGTCGAAGCCCTCCAAACCTGCTGCCGGCCGCCGCACCGCCGCCGTTATCGATGACCCGATTCGTCTCTACCTGCTGCAGATGGGCGGGATTCCCTTGCTCAACCGCGAGACCGAGGTCTCGCATGCCCGCCAGATCGAAACCTGGCGGCGGCGATTCCGCCGCACCATGCTCGCCAACGACTTCATGCTCTCCGGAGCCGTGCAGCTATTGGAGCGCGTCCAAGCGGGAACGCTCCGACTCGACCGCACGATCGAAGTATCGGTGACGAACACCGGCGAGAAAAAGCGGCTCCTCAAGCGGCTCGGCCCCAATCTCGTCACGCTCAAGCGGATCGAGCAGGAGAAGTCGCGGCTCTTCAAGACGGCGATGTCGCGGAGCATCCCCATCGATCAGCGACGCGCTGCCTGGCGGCGGCTCGTGCGGCAGCGAAACAAAGCGGTGCGGCTCGTCGAGGAGATGCATCTCCGCATTCAGCGGCTCTATCCGCTGCTCCGGCAGTTGCGGTCGATGACCGAGCGATACGACGCGATTCACGACCAGATCGGCCGAGCCGGCGCATCCGGCAGTGGCGAACTCAGCCGGGAGCGACTGATCGTCGAGCAGCGGCGGATCCTGTTGACCACCCGCGAAAGCCGGCAGACGTTGCGCCGCCGCCTCGATCGTCTGACGGATCTCCAAACCCGGTACGACGCCGCCAAGCGGGATCTCGCGGCCGGCAATCTTCGGCTCGTGATCTCGATCGCGAAGCGTTACCGCAATCGCGGCCTCACCTTTCTCGACCTCATCCAGGAGGGCAACTCGGGGCTGATGCGGGCCGTGGACAAATTCGAGCACGCCCGCGGCTTCAAGTTCTCGACCTACGCGACCTGGTGGATCCGCCAGGCGATCACCCGGGCCATCGCCGACCAGAGCCGTACGATCAGGGTGCCCGTGCACATGGTCGATGCGATGACGAAGATGCGAAACGTGGAGCGGCTGTTCCTTCAGGAGCATGGCCGCGAGGCGACGGTCGAGGAGCTCGCGGAGAAGTCGGGGCTGTCGGTCGAGGAGACCGATTGCATCTGCCGGATGTCCCGTCGGCCGGTGTCGCTCGACCAGCCGTTGGGCGAAGGCGACGAGGGCTCCGTCGGCGACTTTGTTCGCGACCGCCGGGAGGACGATCCCCTCAAGGGCGTGAACCAGCAGTCGCTCCAGGTATCGGTCGCCCGAGCCCTCGAGTCGCTTTCCTACCGCGAGCGGGAGATCATCCGGCTCCGGTTCGGACTGGCCGATGGCTACAGCTACACCCTCGAGGAGGTCGGCACGATCTTCGACGTGACCCGCGAGCGTGTCCGCCAGATCGAGGCCAAGGCCGTCGAGAAACTCCGGCAGCCCGGCCACGACGTTGACCTGGCGGGCTTCGTCGAAGACTCGATCGTCGAGCGATGGCGCGGCGTCGAGCCAGCGAACACCTCTCTGCAGCTCGAGACGTCCGGAGCCTTTTGAGCTGGAGCCCCATGCCCCGAAGCCGTGTCGTGAAGCGTCAGGCGGTCTTCGCCTCGTCGAGCGCCTGCTGGAGCTTCGCCTTCGACTGCACGCCCATGAACTGCTGCACGAGTTTGCCGCCGTGGAAGATCATGATCGTGGGGATGCTGGCGACGTTGTAGGTCATCGCAAGCCGATTGTTGTCATCGACGTTGACCTTGCCCACCTTGAAGGAGCCGGCGTTCTCCGCGGCGAGTTCCTCGATGACCGGCCCGATCATCCGACAGGGTCCGCACCAGGGCGCCCAGAAATCGACCAGCACGGGAACGGAAGAACCGAGCACGTCGCTCTGGAAGTTGGCATCGGTGAACTCGAGGGCGTTTCCCATGGTCGGCGTCTGCTCCTGTGGTGGAACTGAGAAAACAGGGTGGAAAGGAAGATACAGGGTGGAAAGGAGTATACAGGGTGGAGAGT
>JBPCTA010000316.1:0-8596 GCA_051006595.1 Pirellulales bacterium | reverse complement strand
TTCCTGGCCCGCGAGGCCGCGCGGGGCAGGATCACGGCCGACCGCTTCACCGCGCGGCCGCGGACCATCAAGCTCCACGGCCACTGCCACCAGAAGGCGCTCTCCTCGGTGGAGGATTCGGCGACGATCCTGCGGCTGCCCCGAAACGCCGCCGTCGAGGTCATCCCCAGCGGCTGCTGCGGGATGGCGGGCTCGTTCGGCTACGAGCGCGAGCACTTCGACCTGTCGATGCAGATCGGCGAACTCGTGCTCTTTCCCTTCGTGCGGTCGGCGGCGACCGACACCCTGATCGCCGCCCCGGGCACGAGCTGCCGCCACCAGATCAAGGACGGCACGGGGCGGCCGGCCCTGCATCCCGTCGAGATTCTCCACGCCGCCCTGCGGTCGCCTACAATCCGGCCATGAGCGGCCCCACGATCGTCTGGTTTCGACACGACCTTCGCCTCGACGACAATCCGGCGTTGGCCGCGGCAGCGGCGCGGGCCGCGGTGGTGCCCGTCTTCATCTGGGCGCCGGAGGAGGAGCATCCCTGGGAGCCAGGCGCGGCCTCGCGGTGGTGGCTGCACCAGTCGCTTGAAAAACTCGCGGCGGCGCTCGACAAGGCGGGAGCGCCACTGGTGATTCGTCGCGGGCCGTCACTCGCCGCCCTGCGGGCCCTCGCGAAGGATCATGCCGCCACGCACGTGGCCTGGAACCGGCGGTATGAGCCGGCGGTGGTTGCCCGCGACACCGCGATCAAGAAGGCGCTCACCGACGACGGCCTCGTGGCCGAGAGCTACAACGGCTCGTTGCTCTTCGAGCCGGTGCACGTGGCGACCAAGGAGGGCCGGCCCTATCAGGTGTTCACTCCCTTCTGGCGGAGCCTGCTCGCCCGCGACGAGCCCGCGGAGCCGACGGCCGCGCCGAAAAAACTGAAGGCGTCGGTCGGCCGCGATCAAAAGTCGGTGTCGCTCGAATCCCTCGGGCTGCTGCCGGCGATCGACTGGGCACCGACCATGCGGAAGACATGGACGCCCGGCGCCGCCGGTGCCGCGACGCGGCTGGAGCGGTTTCTGGAGCGGGGACTGACGGGCTATGGCGAGGGCCGCGACCGGCCTGATCACGAGGGCACGAGCAGCCTCTCGCCCCATCTCCACTTCGGCGAGATCTCCCCCCGTCGCGTCTGGCACGCCGTCCGCAAGGCCGTCGGCGGGACACCGGCCGCGAAGATTCCCGCAGGTGGTGCCGAAACCTATCTCCGAGAACTCGGCTGGCGAGAGTTTGCCAATCATCTGCTCTATCACTTTCCGCACACGCCCGACGCCCCGCTGCGGGCCGACTATGCCCGGTTTCCCTGGGCCGATGATCCGATCGGTCTCCGCGCCTGGCAGCGGGGCCGCACCGGCTTCCCGATCGTCGATGCCGGCATGCGGCAGCTCTGGGCCACCGGCTGGATGCACAACCGCGTGCGGATGATCGTGGCAAGTTTTCTGGTCAAGGACCTGCGGATTTCGTGGCTCGAAGGCGCGCGGTGGTTTTGGGACACGCTCGTCGACGCCGATCTCGCCGCCAACACGCTCGGCTGGCAGTGGGCGGCCGGCTGCGGCGCCGACGCGGCGCCGTATTTTCGGATCTTCAATCCGACGAGCCAGGCGGCGAAGTTCGACCCGGATGGCGATTATGTGAAGACCTGGGTCGATCTGGGCCGGGGCTATCCGGAGCCGATCGTCGATCATGCCGAGGCGCGAAAGCTGGCGCTGGCGGCGCTCAAGACGGTGTCACGAGGAACCTAGGCCGCGGGCTGCCCTGCCGCCCGGCTCGACGAACAGGCGTATTAGCCCTTCGCCGCTGCGGCTTCCAACACGCGGACGGCCTGCAAGGCGTCTTTCTGCTGCTCCGGATCGGCGATTATTCCGGCAGACTTTTCGGCTTCGGCCGCGAGCGTTGCGGCCCCCTTCCGATCGCCGACGGCGTTCATCACGTTGCCCACGGCGACCAGGGCAAAGGCTCGATTGGCGGCGCCGTCGATCCCCTTGGCTGCCTCAGCGGCCTGGGAAAGCAGCGCCGCTGCCTTGTCTTGGGATCCGCTCTTCGCATACACGTTGGCGGCTGCGGCGAGTGCCTCGGCTTTCGGCCTGAGATCTTCGAGGCTGCTGGCCGTGGTCTCGAGCTTCTCGAGGATCTCCCGCGCGTCGCCGGTGAGATTGGCGTTGGCATAGCCGAGAGCGACGGCCGCAAGCGCCTGCGGCCGAAAGCGATCCGACACCTCGTCGCTCTCGGCGACCGCTGCCGCCTGGGCGAGTGTTTTCTTGGCAAGGGTTGCATCGCCCAAGCCTCCCTCCTTGGCGCCATAGATCCCGCCGGCTTTTGCCAGCACGTCGGCCCGGCCGACCGCATCCGGGATCCGGTCCGCCATCGTGACCGCCTGATCGATCGCTTCACGTGCCGATTTTTTGTCGGCGAGATCGGCGTAGGCGTCGGCAATGTCGACCAGCCGCGGCGCGAAGATCGTGGCGTCGGCGTCTTTCTTGATCGTCCGGCGGGCCTCTGACAGCGTCGTGATCGCACCGGTCTTGTCGCCCGAGGCAAACTGCAACCGCGCCACCTTCGCCATTTCCCGCGCCGTTCCGCCTGGAGTTGCGTCGCCCCGGGCCTTCTGCAGTCGCTCCGCGATCGTCATCACCGCCCGCTTCTTTGTGCCCCCGCCGCATCCGGCCAACGGCGCGACGAAGACAAGGCTGCAGAGGCAGGCGATGAGACACGATGAAAATGGCCGCAGCATGGCAGGGGAATCCTCGGGGCGGGCAGGGCGATGGAAGCGCGGTGATGTGGGCTGAACGAGCTTCAGAACTTGAGGCGGGCCCGCTGCAGTCGGGCATGCAGTTCGGCCATCAGGTCGTCCTCGGCGGCCTCGTCCTCGGCCTCATAGGTGACGGAGAACCGCAGGTAGGCGCCGCAGTCGTCCCACGGCACGGTGGAGATGGAGAGTTCGTGGATCAGAAACTGGCTGGCATCCTGCGCCGTCGCGAAGCTGCGGTCGCCGGTGGCCTTCGGGCTCCGGGTGTAGAGAAAGTATGTGCCGCCGGGCATCTCGCACTCGAAGCCCGAGGCGCGGAGCACGCCCACGAGCTTCTCGAGCCGGCGGCGATACTTCTCGCGAACGAGCCGCGGAATCTGCGGATCGGCCAGCGCCGCCGCAGCTGCCTTCTGGATCGCCATAAACTGTCCCGAATCGCAGTTGTCCTTGATGTCGGCGAAGGCCCGCACGATCCGTTCGTGGCCGCAGACCCAGCCCATCCGCCAGCCGATCATGTGGAAGCCCTTCGACATCGAGTGCACCTCGACGCCGACCTCTTTGGCGCCGTCGATCGAGAGGAACGAGAGCGGAGCCTCGTCGTACGAGAGCATGATATGGGCCGCGTCCTGCACCACAATCACCCGGTGGCGGTGCGCGAACTCGACCACCCGCTTGTAGAACTCCCGCGTTGCCGTCCTGCCAGTCGGACTGTTGGGATAGCAGAGCACGAGCATCTTCGTCTTCGCGAGCACGTCGGCGGGAATCCCGTCGAGGTCCGGGAAGAAGTTGTGTTCGGCAACGAGCGGCAGCCGGTGAACGACGCCGCCAAACCAGCGGGTGGCCGTGCCGGCAACCGGATAGCCCGGCACGGTCATGAGCGTCACGTCGCCGGGATTGATAAACGCGGCGGGCAGCATCGCATAGGCGGTCTTCGAGCCGATGCAGTGGTTGACCTCGGTCACGGGGTCGAGCGTCACGCCAAACTCCCGCTGCATGAAGGCCGCCGCCGCTTCCTTGAAGGCGGCGATCCCGTTGTCGGCATAGCCACGATTCTCGGGGCGGTCCACTTCCCGCTTCATCACGGCCCGCACGTTGGCCGGGGCCATCTCGTCGTTTTCGCCGATGCCGAAATCGAGCATCCGCCGTTCGGGATGATCAGCGATTGCCTGTCGCTTGGCCCGCTTGATGAGTTCAAACTTGTAGATCTCCGTGCCCTTGCCAAACATCGCCCCGCCAATGCGCTGGGCGAAGAGATCCTGGAACCAGGGGTCGGCGGCGGTCTCGGCAGACATCGTGTCAGGGGTTTCCGGTAGGGGGAGGGACGGGTTTGGACCCGGAAGGATAGCGTATGCGGGCGACTGTCGGGAGGTGAGCGATGACTGGAGTCGCATGCCGGAATCACGCGACGGCTGAGGCTTTCGCCGCGAGCAGGCTCGCGACCAACTCGGGCTCAGGCGTCTTCGATGTCGGCGGCCTCGAGCTCTCCGGCGGCGATCGCTTCCGTGAGCCGCTTGTGATCGCCGGCCACGAAATGCGCCTCGGCCACCGCAAACACCTCCACCGCTTCGGCAAAGGTTTTGTCGTCGCCGAGGTAGGCGGCGATCGCCACGGTGTCGCCGCTGCGGGCATGGGCCCGCGCGAGCGTGCGGGCGCAGAGATCGGCGTAGAGTTCGACGGTGGCCAGCTTGGCCGACTCGACGTCGAAGCCGCCCTTCATGTCGTGCAGCTGACGGCCGAAGAACTGCTTGTTCGTGCCGGGTATGCCGTCGAGCCAGCCGAGAAACAGGTCCGACACGGCCTGCATCATTTTCTGGCCCCGCACGATCCGCTGCCCCTCATGCTCGATACGAGGAAAGTCCCCCGTGTTCTTCACATACGGCGCGAGCACGGAAGCCGTCGCTTCCTTGAACTGCAGGATGATCCGATCGTCGGCATCGCGGCCTTCGAGGAGCGAGACGAAGCAGCGGGTGCCGATGCTGCCCACGCCCACCACCTTCCGTGCGGAATCGATGATCCTGTAGCGGCGGGCGATGACCTGGTTTTCCGGCGGGAGCGTCTCGACGAAGGCCGTGTAGCCGGTTTCGACATACGCCCGCAGCTTCTCATCCTCGAGCCGCTCGAGCACGGGCGGCTTCGATTTGAAGCGGGCCTTGCCATCCACGTCTTCGGTGAGCCGGGCGATCGCTCGTTCCTGCGTGCGACGGCGGGCCTTTTCGAGCGCGGCCTCGGTGTCTTTCGCGGGGGCCGCCGAATCCGATTCGCCAGCCAAGGCCTCGATGTCGGCCGCCGTCATGCGTTCGTAGAGCACGCCCACGGTGGGCTTCTTCGAGAGCTCCAGCATGGTCTCGCGGTAAGTGTCGGCGATATGGCGGGCGAGTGCGGCGGCTTTGTCTGCCGCATCGCGGGATTGCAGGCAAGTGACAAACGACGTCGCCAGCCGCAGCACGTCCCACTCGAAGGGGCCCGGGTGGGTTTCGTCAAAATCGTTGACATCAAAGACGAGGTCGCGCTCGGGCGAGGCGTAGATGCCGAAGTTGGAGAGGTGGGCATCTCCGCAGAGCTGCACGATGAGATCGGTGCTCTTGCGGGCCCCGAGTGCGGCGGCCATCACAGACGCGGAGCCGCGCAGCGTGGCCAGGGGGCTCACGGCCATGCGGGCGTGGCGGAGCGGCAGCAGTTCGGCGATCCGGTCGCGGCCTTCGGCGCGAAGCACGTCCACGATATCGGGCCGCTTTGTCCGGCAGGTTGGGTCGCCGAGCTCCTCGACGGGCAGTTCCCTCGCTTGTTGCAGTCCGATCTCGATGCGGTCATCGAGCGTGGGGTGGGCCGGTGTCTCAGCCGCAGGGGTAGCGTCCATGCCCACCATGATACTGCCGGGAAGCCCCGCCGTTCTCCGGGTTGTCCCAGATTTCGGCCAGCGACTTCTGGCCGGCTTCCATCCAGAAGGCTCGGTCGTCCTCTGGCAGCACGGTGATCAACAGCCGTGCGCGTCGGGAAGCGTCGCGTGGTCCGCGAGTTCGATTTTGCCGTCCTGCACGACAGCTTTGAGTGTCACGATCACGGCAACCTCGTATGCGATTCAAAAAACAAACACGTGTGCAGTCATGCGTGTCAAGCGATCGCTGTACGGAGATTTTACCCGGAACTAACGTTGTCCCTCGGGGTCGTAGACTCTTCCGCCATGGAACCCGGCCCCTCGCCGTTTGCGGTGATCCCCGGATCGGAGTGGCTCTGCGCGAGCCCGCTCTGCTTGGCGATCTATGACCAGCTTCCGGTGTCGCCGGGGCATGTGCTCGTGGAGAGAAAAAGGTGCCGGGCACCTTTTGCGGGGCCCAAACCGGCGACCGTCGGTGTGCCGGAAGTGGTCGCCGATCTACTCACCTGAGTTTATGTCCGACTTTGCCATCCGGCTGGATCGCGGGAATCGTGGAATACTGCGAGCACCTCAATCGCGTCACGTGTCTGTCGGTAAAAGACGCTGTATGAAAAACGCTTGACTGCCGCGCGACGCACGTCCTTCAAAACCGTTGCGTGAAGTTCAGGATGCGTAGCGATCCGCTCGAGAACTCGACGGACTTCACCCATCAGTCGTGCGCTCAACCCAGGTCGCTGGGCCTCGAGATAGTCGCAAGCGGCCAGCAGTTCCTCGGCAGCTTGGTGCCGAAGCACGACCGGCAGGCTCATCGTTTCGCCCGTGCCAGGGCCTCGGCCTCGACATCGGCCCACGGCCGCACGGCGTCTGGGTTGGCCGCGCTGTCAGCCAGCCGGCGCTCGAGTTCGGCTCGCTGCCACTCGGGCAGGGGCGACGCCTCCACGTCGCGCACCACGCTCTCCCAAATCGCCTCTGCGACCTGGAGCCGCTCTTCGATGGTGAGGCGATCGAGCCCAAGGTCATGGAGTGAGACGCTGGCCATGGCATACCTCCGTAAGTGGTGCGACATTGACTGCGAAGAATATACGCCCGTTCACGTAAGGCGCCAAGCAAGCATGGAGACTTTGAAGTTTACCGGCGCCACGTGCGGCCCCGTGACCAACGTTGTCCCTCGGGGCCGTAGACTCTTCCGCCATGGAGCCCGGCCCCTCGCCGTTTGCGTTGATCACCGAATCGGAGCGGCTCAGCGCGTGCCCGCTCTGCTTTGCGATCTTCGTTTCCCATGTCCGGCTTCGATGCCGGGGCCACGGCATGGTCACTCTGGCTGGGCCGCCTTGGCCGGCGCGATCCTCACTCGGAGCCGACCGCCGGCGTCTCCAGCGGTCCGCTGCGGCAGGCATTCGATCCGGCCTCCCGCGGCGGTATAGGCCCTGACGAGCTGGTCGAGCGACACGTCGCTCGCGGCGACCTCGATCTTGGCGATTCGCGGCTGGGTGGTGCCCATTCGCGTGCCGAGTTGCTTCTGCGACAGTCCGCCGGCAAGCCGCTGCAGCCGCACGGCGAGGGCCAACGCCAGCCTCATCTCCACGAGTTGCCGCTCCTCGTCGCTGAGTCCGAGAAAGTCGGCTGCGTCGCCGACGCTCCAGCCGGCGGCGACGAGCGCCTTTCGCTTGGTGGCGGTCATCGGCATGGCGTCAGCCTTTCTCGGCGTCGCGCGTTGCCTGATCGTATTGCCGGAGCCGCTGCCTGCACTGCGAGATGATTTCATCGGGAATCCGCTCAGTTTTCTTGGCGAAGACATCCACCACGATCACGGCGTCGGGGTCCAGCCGGTAGACGATGCGCCAGCTGTGCTCGGCATCGCGGATTCTGAGTTCGGCACACCGTGGTCCGATCGTCGGCAGGGGCCGGGAGTGGGGCATGGAGAGCGTCTCGCCCGCCTGGAGCAGGCTGAGCAGCATTCCGGCCTCGATCCGGCCCGCACTGCTGAACGGCGGCGTCTTCACACGGCCGCGCAGCCAGACGAGCGGTTTTCGGCGATCGTCATTCGGCCGATTCATCATATATCGGATCCGGCATGCAGGCAACTCCAGTGCAGGCGGCGGATACGATACGCCCGTACACATCTTTATCAAGGGAGCGGCTTGAGTTGTACGGGCGAAGGACCAGCCTTGTCCCTGTCTTCGGTGACCAAGACCCGTGCGTCCTGCACCGCGGCCTCGAGGACGGCATCGTCTTTCGTGCCCGGCGGTTCTTCGGCCATCCACCGCACATCGTGCCCACCGGCACGGACAGCATTCACGATCGCTCCATCCACGCCCTCATCGGCGAGGAGCCTCATGCCGACTCTCGATCGCCCACGGCGTGCACGGTCTCATGGCCCATGGCTTCCGCTGCATATTCGAGCGCGGCTAAGACGGCTTCGCGGGTCAGCCGCGGATGCGACTCCAGAATCTGCTCGATCGACTCGCCGTAGGAGAGCTTTCGAAGAATCATCTCGACGGTGATTCGGGTGCCACGAACGACGGGCTTTCCCAACATCACATCGGGAACGGATTGGATGAGGTGATTGTGCATGGACTTCTCTGCTGCCGAAGTGTGCGAAAGAGTATACGCATGTCCACTTTTTGTGTCAATCGCGTGCGCAATCTCGATTCTACCCCGGATCAACGTTGTCCCTCGGGGCCGTACACTTTCCCTCCATGGAACCCGGCCCCTCGCCCTTTGCGTTGATCCGCGAGTCGGAGTGGCTCTGCGCGAGCCCGCTCTGCTTCGCGATCTTCGATTCGGTTCCCGTGTCGCCGGGGCCGCGGCCGGCCAGACCGTGCCGCATGTGCATGTGCACGTTATCCCGCGGTATGCCGGCGACATGGGCGACCCCCGCGGCGGCGTGCGGCATGTGATTCCGGGGAAGGGGAATTATCTGGAAAATGGGGACGGGAGCGGAT
>JBPCTA010000315.1:0-7384 GCA_051006595.1 Pirellulales bacterium | reverse complement strand
GGAAGCAGGACTTCGGCTCGACGAGCGTTCCGCCGCCACGGCAGAACTCGACAGCGGTGGCCGGGCCATCGCGCCAGGCGCACCGTTCGAGAGCGGCATGCTCGCACGGATCATGTCCACCGATCCCGACGTGCACATGCCCCCCGAGGGCCCGCGGCTCACCGCGGCCCAGGTCGACCTCGTCCGCCGCTGGATCGGGGAAGGAGCCGAGTTTCGCGGGCACTGGGCCTTTCAGCCGCTCGTCAGGCCGACTCTGCCCGGCGGCGATGCCTTGGCTGAAGGCCATCCGATCGATGCCTTCATCCGCGCTGGACTTCAGCGCCGCGGCCTGTCGCTCCCACAGCCGGCCGACCGGCGAACGCTTCTGCGGCGGGCCGCCTTCGACATCACCGGCCTCCCGCCAACCGAGCGGGAGCTTCAGGAGTTTCTCGCCGATGACACTCCCACCGCCTGGGAAAACGTCGTCGACCGGCTCCTCGCTTCGCCGCACTACGGCGAGAAGTGGGCCCGCCACTGGCTCGATCTCGTTCGCTACGCCGACACCAACTCCTTCGAGCGTGACGACGACAAGCCGCATGCGTGGCGGTATCGCGACTACGTGATCCGTTCGCTCAACGACGACAAGCCCTACGACCAGTTCGTGATCGAACAGATCGCCGGCGACGAGCTCGAGACCACGACGCCCGACGCCCTGATCGCCACCGGCTACCACAGGCTCGGGATCTGGGACGACGAACCTGCCGACCAGCTCCAGTCCCGATACGACTGGCTCGACGACATCGTCGCGACCACCGGCCAGACGTTCCTGGGGCTGACGGTCAACTGTGCCCGCTGCCACGACCACAAAATCGACCCGATCCTGCAGCGCGACTACTACGCGATGCTGTCCTTCTTCAGCAACATCACGCCGATGGGCGGCCGCACCATGGCGGCCGAAAACATCGAGCGGACGATCTTTGCCGACGACGAGTCCCGCCGGCGGTACGAGCAACGGGTCGCGGATCTGACAGCGCGGCGGCAGGCGGCCCAGATGGCCGTGACGGCGATCGAGACTCGGTTCCGCACGGCCTGGGAGGCGGAACACGCCCGCCCCGTGGGTGGCGGCGATCTCGACGACCTCGTGTTTCGGTTCTACCGCGACTCTTGGACGAACCTGCCTCGGTTCGACGAACTGAAGCCGGAGGACTTTGGCCCGGCTCCCAACAATCTGTTCGATATCACGGTGGCACCATCCCTGAGGCCCGATAACTTCGGCTACGTGTTCACGGGATTTCTCAAGGTGCCCGCGTCTGGCGACTACACGTTCACACTCGACTCCGACGACGGCTCACGACTGACGGTCGATGGCCGCGTCGTCATCAACTACGACGGCATTCACGGCGAGGGGCAGCCGCGGTCGGCGACCGTGCCACTCACCGCCGGACGAGTGCCAGTCCGGCTCGACTATTTTCAGGGCATCTACGGCCGCGGCCTCACGGTGTCGTGGTCCGGACCAGGGATCGAATCGCGGAGGCTCTCGGCATCTCCCCGACCGCGGAAGCGGGCGGCAGCGGCTGACGGGGAACTCGACCTCCTGACTGCGATCCGCAACGACGGCGAGCGGATCCTGGGAGAAGAAGGCAAGCGCGACTACGACGCGAAACGGAAGGCACTCGAGAAACTGAAGCGCGAGAACGTGCCCGTTGACAAGGCGCTCGTCGTGACCGAGCACGGCCCCACGGCTGCCGACACCTTTCTCCTGCCCCGCGGTAATCCCCACGCCCAACCCACGCCGGGCAACCTTGTCGCGCCGGCGTTTCCCGAGGTGCTGGGGGGTGGCCGGCCCGAAATCACGCCCCCGGCAGGCACCAACACGACCGGCCGGCGGACGGCCCTGGCGAAGTGGATCGCCTCCCCCTCCAATCCACTCACCGCTCGGGTCATGGCCAATCGCGTCTGGCAGCATCACTTCGGCCGCGGCATCGTTCGCAGCGCGAGCAACTTCGGGCTGATGGGCGACCCGCCGACCCACCCGGAACTGCTCGACTGGCTGGCCATGGAACTCATCGTCGGCGATTGGCGGCTCAAGCCGCTCCACAAGAAGATTCTCATGTCGCAGGCCTATCAGGCCGCCTCGACCGGTGATCCCGTGGCGCTCACCAAGGATCCCCTCAACGATTCCTTCTGGCGATTCGACATGCGGCGGCTCACGGCCGAGGAGCTCCGCGACGCGATCCACGTGACGAGCAGCGCGTTCAATCCCACGATGTTCGGGCCGGGCGTCTACCCCGCCATCCCCAAAACGGTCATGGCCGGCCAGTCGATGCCGGGCAAGGGCTGGGGCGATTCGCCGCCGGAACAGCAGGCCCGCCGCAGCATCTACGCCCACGTGAAGCGATCGCTACTCACGCCGATCCTTGCCGACTTCGACGTGGCCGACACCGACACGACCTGCCCCGTGCGGTTCGTGACCACGCAGCCGACGCAGGCCCTGGGCATGATGAACGGCGAGTTTCTCCAGCGGCAGGCCCGCGTGTTTGCCGACCGCGTGCGGCGCGAGACGCTTCCCGCCGACGCACCGCCGGCGACGGCGGCCGCTGACGACACCGCCGCGCTCGTCCGCCGGGCGGTCGAAATCGCGCTCGTCCGACCGGCCACCGACGAGGAGGTGGCCGATGGGATCGCCCTCGTCGATGCGCTCGAGGAGCAGGACGGCGTCGGCCCCAGCAGGGCGTTCGAACTCTACTGCCTGATGATCCTCAATCTCAACGAGTTCTGCTACCTCGATTGACCGCTGACCCCTGATCGCCAGCCCTCGGCGCAAACCGCGCATACCAGCATCACCCGCATCCGTCTCGGAGCCATCCGCTATGCCTGCCCGACATGCCCGACCTCACGGGCAGTTCTGCCGCCGCACCCGCCGCGAGTTCTTCTGGGAAGCGGGCGGGGCGTTCACGGGCCTGGCCCTCGCTGGCCTCCTCGATCAGGAGTTCCTCGGCCGGCAGGTCTGCGCCGCTGACGGGGCGGCGTTCGTGAATCCCCTGGCAGCGAAGCCACCGCACTTCGTTGATCCGGCGACGGGAGCCCCCAAGGCAAAGAGCGTGATCTTTCTGTTCATGTACGGCGGGCCGAGCCACGTCGACACGTTCGACTACAAGCCCGCCCTTTATCCACTCGACGGCCAGACGATCGAGGTCAAGACCAAGGGCCGGGGCGGCGAGAAGAACCAGGGCCGCGTGGTCGGTCCGAAGTGGAACTTCAAGCCGTACGGCCAGTGCGGCAAGTGGGTGAGCGATCTGTTTCCGAACATCGCCGGCCATGTCGACGACATCGCCTTTCTCCACTCGATGACAGCCGACTCGCCGATCCACGGCTCGGCGATGCTGCAGATGAACTCCGGGAAGATCCAATCGGGGGCGCCGTGCCTCGGCTCATGGGTCAACTACGGCCTCGGCAGCGTCAATGAAAATCTGCCCGGATTCGTGGTGATGCTCGACCCGACGGGTGGCCCGATCTCAGGTGCCAAAAACTGGTCGAGCGGGTTCATGCCGGCCACCTATCAAGGCACGCTCTTACGGTCGAAGGGGCCGCCGATCCTGGACCTCGCGCCCCCGGACGACATGCCGCTGGAGGCGCAGCGGGCGATGCTCGACGCCCTTCGTGAGGCCAACACCTCGCACCTGCTCTCACGGGGCGACAACACCGAGCTCGCGGGGCGCATCGCCTCCTACGAGCTCGCTTGGAAAATGCAGGAGCATGCGCCGGAGGCGGTCGATCTCGCCGGCGAGACCGCGGAGACCCAGCGGCTCTACGGCCTCGACAACCCGCGAACGGCCGACTTCGGCCGCCGCTGCCTGCTCGCGCGGCGGCTGGTGGAGCGGGGCGTGCGGTTCGTGCAGCTCTATTCCGGCGGCGCCCACAACGACGACAACTGGGATGCCCACGGCGACCTCGAGAAAAACCATACAGTCCACGCCGGCAACACCGACCTGCCGGTCGCGGCGCTGCTCACCGATCTCAAGCGCACCGGCCTGCTCGACAGCACGCTCGTGATCTGGGGGGGCGAGTTCGGCCGCCAGCCCACGGCGGAATATGCCGAGGGCACGGGCCGCGACCACAACGCCTACGGGTTCACGATGTGGATGGCCGGCGGCGGCATCAAGGGGGGCGTGAGCGTGGGCGAGACCGACGAGCTCGGCGCAGCCGCGATCGCGCCCGTGCACGACAGCCGGACGGGCTATCACGTCAAGAGTCTGCACGCGACCGTGCTCCACCAGCTCGGCCTCGACCCCAACCGGCTGAGCTACTTCTTCGGCGGCCTCGACCAGAAGCTCGTCGGCGTCGAGCCTGTGGAGCCGATCAGGGAGATCCTCGTCTGAATCTCGCGAACTGTGCCATGCTACTCTGATGAGGAGATGGTGTTCCGGGGATCCACGACATGACAGACGACCAGGACACGGGTGGCGAGCAGGGCGGCGCCGCGGCCGAACGGCCCGTGCGGCGGGTCGCCCTGCTCATCGAGACCTCCAACGGCTACAGCCGCAAGGTGCTCGCGGGTGTCTACGAGCACATGCGGGCCGGCGGCCACTGGGCGACCTTTCTCCAGGAGCACGGCCGGGGCGCGCCGCCCCTCAAGGAACTCTCCCGCTGGAAAGGCGATGGGATCATCGCCCGGATCGAGACGCCTGAGACGGCCCGTGTGATCGAGAAACTGCAGATTCCCACGATCGACATCAGCGCGGGGCGGCTGCTGCCCAACGTTCCCTACGTCGAGACCGACGACGCCCAGATCGCTGGTCTCGCGGCCCGGCACTTTCTCGACAATGGCTTCCAGTGGTTCGCCTACTGCGGTGATCGGCGATTCCAGTGGAGCGAGAATCGCCGGCGGCACTTCCGGGAGGCGCTCGCCGAAATCGGACACGACGTCCACGTGTTCGACGAGCCCGCCACCGGGCCGACCGATTCCGAGGAGACGTTGACGCGGATCGGGGCATGGTTGCTCGGCCTGCCGAAGCCAGTCGCCGTGTTTGCTTGCTACGACGAACGCGGTCGTCAGGTGATCGACGAATGCCACCGCGTGGGCTTGAGAATCCCGGAAGACGTAGCGGTGCTGGGAGTCGACGACGACGAACTGCTCTGCTCCCTGATGACACCGCCGCTCTCGAGCGTCATCCCCGACGCTCGCGGCGCCGGCTGGCTCGCCGGAGAACTGCTCGATCGGCTGATCGACGGGGAGGATGTCGGCATCGAGCACCTGCTGCCGCCGCTCGGCGTGGCGGCACGGTCGAGTACCGACGTGCTGGCCGTGGACGATCCACTGATTGCGGCAGCCGTGGCCCACATCCGCGCGAACGTCCATCGCGGCATCAAACCGGAAGACGTGGTTGCCGCCGTTGGCAGCAGTCGCAACGTGCTGGATCTGGCCTTCGTCCGAAGGCTCGACCGTACTCTGCACGAAGCAATCCAGCAGGTTCAGTTCCGGATGGTGGAGCAACTGCTCTGCGACACCGACCTCAAGCTGGCCGCCGTGGCGGCCCGCTGCGGGTTTAAGCATCCCGAGTACATGACGGTCGCGTTCACCAAGCGGCACGGCATCTCGCCCAGCGAGTGGCGGAAACTGCACCGCCGCGGCTGAGCCGTTTACGAGGTTTTGAGAGCGTTCGCCGGGCAGCCAACAGACGGTAATTCTCAGGCGAATCTCCCATTTCTCATGGACATGGGGTGCCAGCGGCTGCGACCATCATGAATCTTGGGGGCGTCAATCTGCTGCCGAACGTCTCCATCGACACGCACCCCTGAACCACCACGCAGTCACGGCCAATCGAGATGCTTTCCATGAAAAATCACACTTGCTCGTTCCAATACCTGCTCGTTCGACATCGGCTCGCTGGCATGGTGTTGTCGCTCGCGGTCTCGAGCCTGGTGGCCCAAACCGCCCCGGCGGCGAACTGGGTGGGCACGACCGACCAGAACTGGAATACGTTCTCAAACTGGGGCTCGAGCCCGAGCACCGTCAACGACACCGTCAACGTCGCCACCGGCAACTATCCCGTGATCTCTTCGGAACCGACGTTCACGCCCGTCGATCTCTTTGTCGGAGATGGTGCCGGCACCGCAGGCCGGATCGACCAATCCACGGGCACACTCGCGCTGGCCAACACGGGTGTCAACGGCAACTGGATGTTCGTGGGTTTGAACACCGGCACCGGCACCTACAACCTGACGGGCAACGGCAGCCTCGCCGTCGGCAAGCTCTGGATTGGCGGCGAGGTGTATGGGGAGAATGGCACGGGCACGGTCACGGTGAATACGACCGGCACCCTGCAGGCGAACTCGACGGACGACTTCACCAACTGGGGGCAGTATCAGACATCGCTCAGCGTCGGCTGGGGCTCGTTTCCTTCCGGTCCTGCAAACGGCACGCTCAATCTCGTGCAGGGCACCATCAACACGCCGAATCGGGCCATCTACGTCGGGGCGTGGGGCAGCACGGGCACGGTGAACCAGAGCGGCGGCACGATCAACACCAACGGGCTCGAAGTGGGCCGCTGGTTCTCGACGCTCGCCACGGTGAACGTCACTGGTGGCACGCTCAACTCGGCCTTTGTCAACGTCGCCCGCACCGGTCAGGCCACCGACGTCTCGCGTGCGGTGCTCAACGTCAACGGCGGCGGCGTGCTGAACTCCGAGGGGGATCTGGCCGTGGCCGTCGGCGGTAGCGGCGCGGGGGGCGGCTATGGCCAGGTGAATATCGGGGCCGGCGGCACCGTCAACGTCGCCTCCACGGTCGAGCGGTGGATGATCGTCAATCAGTTCGACACGACCCCGGGCACCGTCAACGTCACCGGCGGCACGCTCAACCTCAACGCAGGCACTGACCTTCGCTACAGCACCGCAAACTCCACCGGTGCAGGCACGGTGAATCTGACCAGCGGCGCGATCACGGGTGGTGCCGGCAGCGTGATCGACCTCAATAACAACGTCTCGTCGGGCGGCAACAACCAGTTCAATCTCAACGGTGGCGTGCTGACGATCGGCCAGATCATCACCAACAACAATGGGAACACGGTTGCGTTCAACTTCAATGGCGGCACGCTCAAGGCCGCCGCCGCCACGAGTGCCTTGGTGGATCTTGGCGGCGCAAGCCAGACAGCGAATGTGCAGGTGGGGGGCGCAACCATCGACTCGAACGGGTTTGATATCACGATTCCGCAGCCGCTCCTGACGGGCTCGGCGGCGGGCGGCGGACTGACGAAGGCTGGTCTGGGAGCGCTGACCCTCGGTGGGGTCAATACGTTCACGGGCAACACGACCGTGAACGCCGGATCACTCGTGCTGGCCGACAACGCTGCCCTGCGTGGTGCGATCGGTGCCAACGGCGTGAACAACCAGGTCAATGGCGGCG
>JBPCTA010000314.1:0-2773 GCA_051006595.1 Pirellulales bacterium | reverse complement strand
GCACGGTGCTCGTCCACGACGGGCGGGTCGTGGGCCGCGGCCACAACCGCCGCGTGCAGCGGGGCAGCACCGTGCTCCACGGCGAGATGGACGCGCTCGAGAACGCCGGCCGCCGCCCGGCGCGGTTCTACCGCGAGTGCACCATCTACACGACCCTCTCGCCGTGCCCGATGTGCTCGGGCGCGATCCTGCTCTACGGAATCCCGCGGGTCGTGATCGGGGAGAATCGCTCGTTCATGGGCGAGGAAAAACTGCTGACGGAGCGGGGAGTGCAGCTCACGGTGCTGCAGGATGAACGGTGCATCGAACTGATGCGGCAGTTCATGGAGGCCCATCCAAAGCTCTGGGCCGAGGACATCGGTGAGTGACACGATGGCCACCGTCGCAGAACCAACCACCACGCCGATCTGGATGAGCCGCTGGCTCGTCGCCGCCGGCATCTACAACCTCGCGTGGGGTGCGCTGACCGTGCTCCTGCCGGGCTGGCTCTTCGACCTCACCGGCATCGCCCATCCCAACTACCCGTTCATCTGGCAGTGCGTGGGCATGATCGTGGGCGTGTATGGCATCGGCTATCTGGCCGCCGCGTCCGACCCCGTGCGGCACTGGCCGATCGTGCTGGTCGGCTTCCTGGGCAAGATCTTCGGGCCGCTCGGCTATGTGATGGGGCTGATGCGCGGCGATGTGCCGCCTGAGTTTGGCTGGACGCTGCCGACCAACGATCTTCTCTGGTGGGTGCCCTTCGGCCTGATCCTCCTGCATGCCTGGCGGGTGCACCGGCCGCGGGCTGCCGGATGACCGAGGCGCTCCGCTGACGCTCGCGATGGATTTCATGACGGACTTCTCGATCCAGGAAGGCATCCTCGCGGCGCAGGCCCTCGCGTCGGGGGCAATGTGCGGTCTGATCTGGTTCGTGCAGGTCGTGCATTACCCGCTGTTCGCCGCGTCCTCGGGCGACGATTCCTCGGCCTATGCCCTGGAAAACCAGCGGCGGACCGCGTGGGTGGTCGTGCCCTTCATGCTCGTCGAAATGGCGGCTGCGGCGCTGGTCGCCCTCGATCCACCGGCGGGCATCGGCCGCGGCCCCGCAGTCGGGGGTGTGGTCTTGATTCTGGCGATCTGGCTCTCGACGGCGCTCGTGCAGATGCCGCTCCATGCCCGACTGGCACGGGAGGGGCATGCGGCGACGACCGTCGCCTCACTCGTGCGCGGCAACTGGTTCCGCACGCTGGCGTGGACCGGTCGAGCGATGCTCGCCATCTGGATGCTCCGCGTCGCCGGCTGATCGAGCCGGGGCAGGGGAGCCCATGCCGAAGATGCGGAAGCAGAGGCCGAGCAATGCCGGCACCAGCACCAGCGTGACGAGGGTCGAGAAGAGCATGCCGCCCAGGAGCACGGCGCCCAGGCCCCGGTAGAGTTCGCTGCCTGCCCCCGGGAAGAGCACCAGCGGCAGCAGGCCGAGCACGGTGGTGAGGGTCGTCATGAAAATCGGCCGCACGCGGCTGCGGACGGCTTCGAGCACGGCCTCGGTCGGATCGATGCCCCCCTCGCGGGCCAACTGCAGCGCCCGCTCCACGATCAGGATGGGATTGTTGACGACCGTGCCGATCAGGATCACGAAACCGAGCATCGTGAGCACGTCGAGCGGCTGAAAAACCCCGAACGGGCCGCCGAGCCAGTTGAGCAGGGCAATGCCGAGCAGACCGCCGACGCTCCCGAGCGGCACAGACGCGATGACCACGGCCGGGTAGAGCCATGATTCGAAGAGCGCCGCCATCAGCAGGTAGGTGATCACGCCGGCGATCACGAGGTTGAACCACAGCGACTTCCAGGTGGCGACGAGCTTGTCGGTGGTGCCGCCGAGCGTGATCCTGTAGCCGCCGTCGAGCTCGCCCGACTCCACGAGCGGCTGCACGACGAGGCTCCGGATCCGATCCTGGGCCTCCTCGAGCGGCATCTTCGGGGGCGGGGAGACCTGCACGGTGATCGCCCGCTCCCGCTCGCGGTGCAGGATCTGTTCGGGGCCGCTGGAGAACTCCCGGATCTCGGCCACGCTGCCGAGCGGCACGAGCTGGCCGCCGGGCGTGACCACAGGGAGCGTCTGCAGGTCCTGTGTGCGCTGCACGAATCGGTCGTCGCCCTTGATGACGAGGTCGATCCGATCGCTGTCGAGGAAGTAGTCAGTGGCGTAGCCGCCATCGACGAGGCAGTCGACGATGTAGCCGAGTTGCCGGGCATCCAGCCGCATGTCGGCCGCCTGCTCGAACCGCGGCACGAGCTGCACCTCGGGGCTCGAGAGGTCGAGCGACGGTTTGGGGAGGTTCTGGCTGCCGGGCGTGGCCTCGGGGAGCTTGCCCATCACCTTCACGCCCAGCTGCACGAGTTTTTCCAGATCCGGCCCGGTGATTTCGATGTCGACCGTGCGGCCCGAGCCGATGCCGTTCTCGAACAGGCTCGACTGCTTGGCCACGGCGAACGTCCCTGGGAGGTCGGCCGCCACGCGGCGGATCAACGGCACGAGCTTGGCGGCCTCGAGCGGATCCAGCGATCGGAGACCGATGAACACGCTGCGGCCCCGGGCCACGAAGAAGCAGTCGCCGAGAATCGGGGCATCGAGCGCCTTCGCCTCCGGCGTGCCGGGATCGACGTCCCAGTAGGGCACGAGCCGTTTCTCGACCATGTCGCCCATTCGTAAGAGTTCGTCGATGTTGTAGCCCGGCGGGGGCAGCAGAATCCCGAACACGAGATTCCGATTGCCTTCGGGCAGGTATTC
>JBPCTA010000313.1:0-5756 GCA_051006595.1 Pirellulales bacterium | reverse complement strand
CTGGACAGGCGTCAAACGCGTCAGGCTCGATGAACACGACCCGTACGGCATGTGCCGTGAGGCCCTGGAATCCGTCCTCCGACTCGAGCAAGTGGCTGAACTTCTGCTGCAGCACGTCCCTGGCAAGTTCGGCGGCCTCCCGTTCTCCGATCCGCTTGTCGGCGAGCGAGATATTCCTGCGGGTTGACATCGCCACAAGCAGTTGATGGTCGCGGTGATACACGCGGAACGCATCGTCGGTGTCGACGAACCGCCGGAGGTCCGCGGCCGCGTCGGTCGTATCGTTCTCGATGGCATCCTGGATCTCGGAGGCGACGATCGCCCCGTTGCGGACAACACGATCTCCGGCCTCGGGCCGAAGGCCTGCCGCGGAGCAGGCGGCTGCCGCACGGGTGATGAGGAAGGCGGCGAGGAAGATCTGGCGGAACGTGAGCATGGCGGTTACCAGCGGGAACAGTGGATATGAGGCGATTCCATGACGCTAGTTTCGGGAGGGACGCCGGTCAAACCACTGCCCAAGAGCCATGGAATCGGCCTGACTCGGGTCCCCAAGGAAAGGAGCCCGGGGCCGGATCAGACCGCTCGGCGGTTGGCCACGGGCCCGCGAGCCTCGATGGCGGCTCGGATCGTGGATCGGGCCGAGGTGTCGAGGGAGCACGACCGTGCCCGGGCATTTTCCCGGACCTGGTCCGGCGACGTCGCCCCGAAGAGCACGCTCGTGATTCCCGGCTGCTCGGCCGTCCACGCAAGAACGAGGTCGGCGAGGTCGCAGCCGAGCCGGTCGGCCTCCGGCCTGATGGCATCGACGAAGTCGAGATTGCGTGCGTACTCCTCGCCGTTGAACATCGGATACTTGTGACGGCTGTCGGTCGCTGGAAAGACCTGTCCGCGGTGCATTCTGCCGGCGAGCAGCCCCTTCATCAGCGGCCAGTAGACGACCATCGCCACGCCACGGGCGGTGCACCACGGGAGGATCTCCCTCTCGATCTCCCGTTGGAGCATGTTGAAGTGCATCTGGCAGGCGGCCAGCGGGCACTCGGCCACGAATCGCGTGAGGTGGTCGACCGTGGCATTCGAGAAACCGATGGCTCGAGTCATGCCGGCGTCGAGCAGTCGCTTCAGTTCACCGGCCGAGGCCTCGATGGGAATCGTGGGATCGGGAGCGTGGAGGTAGAGCAGGTCAAAGTGGTCGATCCCGAGACGGTGGAGGCTCTCCACGACTTCGGTACGAAGCCGCTCTGGACGGCCGTCGGTCACCTGCTGTCGCGGTGGAGTCAACGTGGGTGCCGGCTCCCAGTGGATGCCACACTTGCCGGCAATCACGACGGCATCGCGACGATCCGCCACAGCTTCGCGGATCGCTCGTTCACTCTCGCCGTGCTCGCCGTAGCAATACGCCGTGTCGAGATGCGTGATCCCGGCGTCGATGGCCGTCCGAATCGTGGCTACCGCCGCCTCGTGCGTGATGCCCCCGCGGGTCATCCCGGCCAGCGGCCAGCAGCCAAGGCCTAGTGGTCCGACAACGACGGGCGATGAGCCCAGGCGGCGGGGCGTGGTATCCATGCAAACGGTTCCCGGTTGCAAGCCGCGGGTCTTGTGGAAGCTAGGTGGGTGCGCCGCCCGGCACCGCAAAGTCGCCGGTGGCAAGGAAGCTGGCGATCAACTCGACGGTCTCTCGGCTGAACAGAAGGCCTGTATGCCACGTGGGGAGCGTGATGTGCACGTGCGGCGCGTCGGGCCGGGTGCACTCCTCCGTGACGAGGGCATCGTGCTGTGCCGCGATCACGCCGATGTCGATGCCCCGGGGCGTCGGCAGAGAGTTGACGAGGCTGTCATCGGCCGTCGAAAGCTCGGCGACCGGCTTGAGAATCCGACCAAAGGTCCGCGCCGTCGCCGTTGCCACGAACGAGCCGCGATTCGGCGGAGCGAGCATCACGAAGCGGCCCATCTTCCTCGGTCGGTAGCGGTCGAGCGCTACCCGGCCGATGATGCACCCCATGCTGTGGGTCACAAGATGAATCGTCTCGATCCGGGGATCGGCATCGAGCACGGCGAGTTCAAGGGCAAAACGCTCGGCATGCACGAGCAGCGAGCACTGCATGTTCCAGTAGCCCCACGCGCTGGTGAGGTAGCCTTTGTCCCGCAGGCGGCGACCCAGCAGCGTGAGCATGTACTTGTTGGCCAGAAAGCCATGAACGAGCGACACGCACTCCCGCGGGTGGGCGGTGGTCGAGCCGGGCTGAAAGCGGACGGACGGCATCGCGGGCTCGTCCTACGCCGAAGGAGATACCGGACGCGCTGCGGGAGGGCCACCCGTGGCACCGGTCGGTCGCTGGGGTGCCGGGCAGCAGTCCAGCGGGCAGACGTCGTGGTTTGCGGGGAGGTTGCCGATGGCGGCCCGGTCAGGGAGGCCCCAGGCCCTCTCGGCGATCAGGTCGCGAACCATCGCGACGAAGGGGGCCGCCGTGCCGACGGTCGCAGCGCGGACCATGTCGATGCCGAGTTCCTTGCAGAGGTCGGCGGCTTCGGTGTCGAGATCGTAGAGCACTTCCATGTGGTCGGAGATGAAGCCGATCGGAGCGATCACGAGACGGCGGCCGCCAGCGGCGTGCAGCATGCGGATCGCATCGCAGATGTCGGGTTCAAGCCAGGGCTGTGTCGGAGGACCGCTGCGACTCTGGTAGACGAGTTTCCAGTCGCACGCCCCCGCCTCGGCGGCGACGAGCCGGCAAGACTCCTGCAGCTGCGGCACGTACCGGCAGGTGTCGGCCATGGACATTGGAATGCTGTGGGCGGTGAATAGCACCGGAATGCTCGGCCGCAAATCGACCGGAAAATGGTCGAGCGCAGCGGCGACGTTGGCCGCCATGGGCCCGACGAAACCAGGATGGTTGAAAAAGACCCGAATCTTGTCGATGTGAGGTGCTCGGTCACCGAGGGCCGCCGATGCAGCAGCGATATTCTCGCGGTATTGGCGGCAGCCCGAGTAGCTCGAGAAGGCGCTGGTCACAAAAGCGATGGCCCGCTTCACGCCGGCATCGGCCATCTCGCGGAGCGTGTCGGTGAGCAGCGGATGCCAGTTGCGATTGCCCCAGTACACCCGGAGGTGCGGACCGCGGCGATCGAGTTCCTCGCGGAGCGCTGCGAGCAAAGCAAGGTTCTGCTCGTTGATCGGGCTCTTACCTCCGAAATGGTGGTAGTGCTCTGCGACCTCGAGCATGCGCTCCCGGGGAACATTGCGGCCGCGGAGGACGTTTTCGAGAAACGGCATCACGTCGTCGGGGCCGTCTGGCCCGCCGAATGACACCAGCAGAATGGCGTCATATGCCGAGACGGGCTCGGCAGAGTCCTGAGATGCCGCGACGCGGTGCAGTTCTGTCATGGCGATTGCCTTGCGCCGGCAAGCCGGCGGATGACCCCACGGGGACTCGAACCCCGGTTACCGCCGTGAAAGGGCGGTGTCCTAACCACTAGACGATGGGGCCGGGATGACCGGCACGCTCCAGCACATGGCTGAAGCCGCCCGCAACCTTCCCAGAGATTACTCGCTCTCGCACGAATGCGTAAGGGTCGACCGCGGCCGTCGGGCAGGACGATCTGGCCGCGACGATCAGCCGCCGGACTCGTCCGTCGGAGCAGGGGCAGGGGACGGCTCGACGGCCTGCACGGTGACGGATGAACCGGCATCAACGGGTTCACCGCGAACGATCGCCTCGAAGACCTCGCGACGATGCACCGGAACTTCCTTCGGTGCCTCGACCCCGAGCCGAACTTTGTCGCCACGAATCTCCACCACAACGATGGTGATATCGTTGTTGATGACAATGCTCTCGTCTTTCTTCCGCGACAGTACGAGCATGGGGCCATTCCTTGGCTGTGCGGATCCGTCGCCCGCGGATGCCGCAAACTCCTTAACTGTAAAGGTTTCCGCAGCGCCGTCAAGTAACTCGTTCGGTCCCGACGGCAGCCGAAATCAGGATTTTGGGCTAGGTTGGAATCGTTTCGCGAGAAATCGCCGCCAGTTGTGCGGACCGCCTGAGCCAATTTCCCGGGAAGACACTTGGCGGGTCTGACCGCCGGCCCGGCCTGGGGCCAACGCCCTGCGGACCGGCGGTGAGGTTTCCGCCATCGTTGCCGAGTCGGTCGTGGTCGCCGGCTGGCGGGTGGCGTTGGCTGTGGGCTGGCGTTGTCTGCGGCCCGCAGGTTCGTGCCTTGTTGGTCTGATGACCGCACCTATACTTTCGCCGGACTGTCGCCGTCCTTTCCCACCTGCGGGCTGTGCCGATGAGAGAGTGGTTTCGCAACCTGTTCACGGCCGTTGGCACGGTGCTCGAGGGCATGCTCGTGACGCTGCGTGTTTTCAGCGGCACGTACGACCAAAAGCGACGGACATTCACGGAGCACTTCGAGTATCCCGAACTCCCGGCTCCTGTCGCGGCCCGCTATCGCGGCTTTCATCGCTACGACCTCACGACCTGCATCGCCTGCGATCAGTGCGCCAAGGCCTGCCCCGTCGATTGCATCTATATCGGCAAGGAGCGGGTTGAGAACGGCAAGGGGTTCCTCGTCAGCGGGTTCACGATCGACTACTCGAAGTGCATGTTCTGCGCGTTGTGTGTCGAGCCATGCCCCGTCGACTGCATCTTCATGGGCTCGACCCTCGATCTCAGTTGTTACAGCCGCGACGGAACGATCGTTGACTTCGCTCGCCTGCCGGTCGAGGTGGCATGGGGACGTTCAACCCTCAACCCCACGGCGGTCGCAGCATCGAAGGTGATCGTCGAACCCGTCCACGGCGGGCCAAACCAGTAGATCCTCCTCCGCCGCGGCCTCGCGAAGGCCGTCACCCGAACACACCTTCATTCCACGCCATGCACCCAACGCCATGCACCCCACGCTGATCGCCGGCTACGTCGCCCTGTTTGTCGCGGTGGGCGGGGCATTTCTCGCCCTCAATCTCATCGTCGGCTGGCTCGTCCGACCGCGGATGCCGAATGCGGAGAAACGTGAAGTCTACGAGTGCGGTGAGCCGACCATTGGATCGAGTTTCGTCCAGTTCGACCTGCGGTTCTACGTCGTTGCCCTGCTGTTCAGCATTTTCGACGTCGAGGTCGCCTTGTTCTTTCCGTGGGCGACCGTCTTCGGTAAGGCCACGCAACTCACGGATCCGTCGTTTGTCACGGCGACGGCCGATGGAAGTCTCACGCCGGGAGCGTCGGGCCTGATTCGCGAACTCGGTGTCCGTGAGCCGGCGGTGCCGGCTCCCCTGGGGCCCTACTTCACTCCCACGATCGCCGAGGCCCGGCAAATGGAGGCCGCCCGCGGCGATGCCTCGCCGCAGCAGGCGCAGAGTCAGTGGGCCGTTGCCCGCGCGGGCTCGCTGCTGGCCCGAACCGCGTTGGTCGACATGACCGCCTTTTTCGCCATCCTGCTCGCCGGCTTTGCATACGTCTGGTATCGCGGCGACCTTGACTGGGTCCGCGCCGTCTCTGCGGAACGGGCGGGGTCTGCCGGCAGAACGGTCACGCGGTAGGCCGTCGCGGGCCTTCACTCACCGACTCACTCACGCCCCCTTTCGCAAACCCACCCACTGGTGACGATCATGCGAGGTCCCGGATTCCTGGAGCAGTTGGAGCAGGCCCTGCCCGGCGCGGTTGTCGGCAGAAATCTCGAAGCCCTGGATCCGTGGATCGAGGTGGCCCCGGACCGGATCGCCGATGCATGCCGGTGGCTGGCGAAGTCGAGTCCGGTGCGAT
>JBPCTA010000312.1:0-11740 GCA_051006595.1 Pirellulales bacterium | reverse complement strand
GTCGATATCACCGCGGAGCACCCGCTCGCGGCGGCCGACGATCCGGTAGCCGAGTCCCCGGAGGTAGTTCGCCGCCTCGTCCTCGCCGCGGCGGCCGAGCTCGTCGCGGACGGACGTCATCACCGACCTCCCGAAGCATCGCCCGGAGGATGAGAATCAGCGAAAATCAGCTCAGCTGCGGGCGGCAGCCGGTTTCTTGGAGTTGGCTGGCTTGGCCGCACCCGCAGCGGTGGTCGTCTCGTCCCGCTTCTCGCGGAGGCGGGTCGATTTGCCGGAGCGGTCGCGGAGATAATAGAGCTTGGCACGCCGCGACACGCCCGATCGCTTGACCTCGATCGTGGCGATCTTGGGTGAGTGGATCGGGAACTTCCGCTCCACGCCTTCGCCCGCGACGATCCGGCGAACGGTGGACATTTCGCGGCTGCCGGCCCCGCTCTTGGCGATCACAACGCCGTTGAAGATCTGAACCCGCTCCTTTTCACCCTCGAGAATCCGGGTGTGGACATCGACGGTGTCGCCGATTTCAAAGCTGGGGACTTCCGACTTGAGGCTCGACGCCTCGACGGACGCGAGAAGTTTCTGGCTCACGATGCGCTCCTTTGTGGTTGGCTCGATGGTCGTACAGTTGTTTGGATGTGGCCGCGGCGTGCGGTGGCGGCGACGGCCTGTTCCCGCCGCCATGCCGCGATGCGGCCGTGATCGCCCGAGAGCAGGATCTCCGGCACTTGGAGACCGCGGAACTCCCGCGGCCTCGTGTATTGGGGGCCCTCGACGAGCCGGTCGTCGCCGGAGAAGGAGTCTTGCCCGGCGCTCTCCTCGTGGCCGAGCACGCCGGGAATCAGCCGGGCGACGGCGTCAACGACCACCATCGCCGCCACCTCGCCGCCGGAAAGCACATAGTCGCCGATGGAGATTTCGTCGGCGGCAAGCGTCTCGCGGATCCGCGCATCGAAGCCCTCGTAGCGGCCGCAGACCAGCACGATTCGCTCGAGCCGCGAGAGTTCCTCGACAACGGACTGATCGAGCGGCCGCCCACCAGGCGTGAGGAGCACTGTCCGGCCCACAGCCGGGCCAGCTGCCTGCACCGACTCCACGCAGGCTACGACTGGTCCGGGCATCAGCAGCATGCCGGGGCCACCCCCATAAGGTCGATCATCGACCTGGCGATGAACGCCCTCGGAAAAGTCGCGGATGTTCGTCAGGCGGATATCGACAAGGCCTCGGCTGCGCGCAACGCCCAGCAGGCTTCCATCAAGAAAGCCCGTGAACATCTCCGGGAACAGCGTGACGATGTCGATGCGCATAACGGGGTCGCGATCGGTCGGCTCATGCGGTCGCCGTGCCAGGGGCACGGCGTCGTCGCCGAAACAGGAATCACTCGGTCTTCGGTTCCTCGGCGGCCGCCACGTCGCCGGCAGGCTCTGCCGTCACTTCGGCAACCGCTTCCACGGCCACGGCTTCGGCCGCTGCAGCCTCGATGGCAGCGACGGCCTCGGATCCCGGAGCCGGCTTGGCCACGGGCACGAATGCCGGCTCGCCCGGATCGGGAATGATCCGCGGCATGGCGAGCTTCGCGCGAGCCATTTCCATCTGCTTGAGATGCGTGCCGGTGGTGCCGTACTTCTTGATCAACACGCGAACGGCGTCGCTCGGCTGGGCGCCGACGGACAGCCAGTAGTCGACACGCGGGCCGACGAGCGTGCAGCGGGCATCGGTCTCGGGCACGTGCGGATCGTAGGTGCCGAGCTCCTCGATCACGCGGCCATCGCGGGGGTTGCGGCGGTCGGTCGCGCAGATCCGGTAATACTCGCGGTTCTTCCGGCCCATCCGCTTCATTCGAATTGCCACTGCCACGGTCGGGAATCTCCAAAAATGCTGGTGAGTGCTGGGGAGGTGAATCGAGCCCCTTATGGTATCCGACGGCGGGCCGAACCCAAGGCCTCCCCCGCCAGCCCTGTTTTTCGGCCCAAATCGCCGGGATTCATGCGTGAAAGTCGGCCGAATCGCCATCGGCCGCCGCGGATCCTCATACAAGCCGACCGGCCGTGAGGCCGCGGGCTGCCGGTGTTTGGTTCCGTCCATGAAGCGAAAGCCGTCTCAGCCGCGGTCGCCCCGCTTCTTGCGGCGGGCTTCCTTGTCGCGCTGCTTCTTGAGCTTCCGGCGCTCGTCGGCGGTGAGCCGCCTGCCCGTGTCGCCCTTCGGCTTGCCGAGCCGGGCCGATGGGTTCGACATCTGGGCTTGGAGCTGCTGAACCTGCTGCATCCGTTCCCGCATGCCCAGGCCCGCCATGCCCTTCATCATCGCGCTCATGCCATCGAACTGCTTGACGAGATCGCTCACCTCGTGGGCCTCGACACCCGCCCCCGCGGCGATGCGCCGCCGCCGGGATTGATCGACGAACCGGGTGGGATTCCGCCGCTCGTCGGGTGTCATCGAGTCGATGATCCCGAACAGACGGTTCATGTCCTTCTCGAGGTCGGCTCCGCCGAGCATCTCCTGCATGCCTCCCATGCCCGGAATCATGCCAAGGACCTTGCCGAGGGGGCCGAGTCGCCGCGTCTGAAGGAGCATCTTCTTGAAGTCGTCGAGCGTGAACTCGCCCGCCTTGAGCCGCTCCTCCTGCCGCTTCATCTCGTCCTGATCAAACTTCCGCTGCGCTTCCTCGACGAGCGAGACGACGTCGCCCATGCCGAGGATCCGCCCCGCCATCCGGTCGGGATGAAAGTCTTCGAGAGCCTCGATCTGTTCGCCTGTGCCGATGAACTTGATCGGCACGCCCGTTACGCTCTTCACCGAAAGCGCGGCGCCGCCGCGGGCGTCGCCGTCGAGCTTCGTCATGATCACGCCGTCGAGTTCGAGGGCCTCGTTGAAGGCCTTGGCGCTGCGGACGGCATCCTGGCCGGTCATCGCATCGACCACGAGATAGACCTGGTCCGGGCCCACGGTGCGGTCGATCTTCGCGAGCTCCCGCATCAGCTCCTCGTCGATCGCCAGCCGGCCGGCGGTGTCGAGGATGACGACGGAGATGTTTTCCTTCTTCGCACGGGCCACGCCGGCGTTGCAAACGGCCACCGGATCGGTGCCGCCGGCGGGCATGTCGGCCGGCGTGTGCACCGGCACACCGAGCTGCCGACCGAGCACGGCGAGCTGCTCGATGGCCGCGGGCCGCTGGAGGTCAGCCGCCACGAGCATCACGCCGAGCCCCTGCGCCTTGATCTTCTTGGCGAGCTTGGCGCAGGAGGTCGTCTTGCCGGAGCCCTGCAGTCCGCAGAGCATGAGGACCGTCGTCGTGCCCGACTGCAGGTGGAGCGAGTGGTCGACCGGCCCCATCAGGCCAACGAGTTCCTGGTGCACGATCCCGACGAGCTGCTGTGCCGGATCGAGCGACTCGAGCACCTTCGCGCCCACGGCGCCGTCGGCGACGCGGGTCAGAAAGCCGTCGGCCACGTCATAGGCGACGTCGGCTTCGAGGAGCGCGGTCCGCACCGCCCCCAAGCCCTCCCGCATGTTGGCGTCGGTGAGCTTGCCACGGCCGCGGAGGGAGTTGATGGCGGAGGAGAGGGACGCGGTCAGCGACTCGAACATGGCGGCTCCGGGTTGGCGAGCCGGCGAGTATACCGCCCGGATAAACGCGATCTCCCCCCGGTGACGAGCCGCTCGAATCGGGAGCGGACACACAACGTGCCGCATACCCGACGCGTGGCCGGCGTGAACGGCGCGTCACCGGAGGGAGAAAGGGTGTGGCGATGACGCGACGGCAGCCCCTCCGGCCACCGTCACCGGAGCCGATCAGCTGAAGGTGCCAGGCTGGCCGATCACCTGCCCCGGCATCGACATCCCCTCGCCGCCACCGTCGCAGCAGGGCGCCTCGGAACCACAGGCGGGTCCACAGGCCGGCTCGCAGGCGGGGGCACACGTGGGGCCACAGGCAGGCGCCGGTGCCGCACACGGCGCGGCGGCCGGGGCGCCGCAGGATCGGAACTCCATGAACGACGGCCGGCGGCAGCTGCTCGCGCCACCGAAGCAACTGCTACAGCCCGGCGCCGCCGCCAGGCTCAGGACCGCGATCGCCAGACACATCGTACGCGCCATGATGAGATTCTCCACCGCAGGCTGACGGGGCAGAGGCGGGGTGATTGCCGCACTCGCAGCGCCGTCTTCGACGACGCCGAGAGAACCCTACCTCATGGTTTTGAGGCGGGACGCCGGGGCGGAGGAATTCTTTCTCGACGCTTCGTGAGGCGACGCGGTTGTGACGCGGCCGCCGATGGTGAGGGTCGTGCGGCCCGACACCATGTTTTCCGACTGCGAAAGATGGTCCAGCATCCGGTGCTAGAGTTGCAGCGTGACCGCCGGCGGCAACTCATCTCGCGTGCCCATGCTTTCCCCAACTGCTTTCGCGATTCGCCTTTCCATGCTCCGCTTTACGACCGCGCCACCGGCGACGACCCAGCCCCGCTTCGGGAGCACGACGCCCCTTCCGCCGGAACGGCCGCGACTCCATCATGCCGCCATGGCGGCATTGCTGGTGGCCGTGGCGACGATCTGGCCGGCGAGTGCCGCCGCCGTTCCGGCTCGCACCTGTCCGGAAGCGGTCTGCGGTGATAGCGACGTCTGGATGGTGAGCACCCGGCGGCTGCCAGGAATTTGCGGGCTGCCCGGCCACGCCCAGTTCGATGTCGAGCACCGCGTTGCGGGCCGCTGGGAGCGGGCTGATCTGGCCGGCCTGCTCGATGACCCCGCCCGGCCGCTCGTGATCTTTGTCCACGGCAACCGGTATGAGCCGCACGATGCCAAGTCACAGGGCGTGACGATCGCCCGGCAGATGGCCTCCGTCTGCCCGGGCACCGCTGCTCGGACCGTGATTTTCTCGTGGCCGAGCCAGCAGCGTGGCCACATCATCCAGTCGAGCCGCGAGACCTACCGGCGGTCGAATGCCGACGGCCATTACCTGGCGTGGATGCTCGGGCAGGTCGATCCAGCGCAGCCCGTTGCCATCGTCGGCTATAGCTTCGGTGCGACGATCGCCATTACCGCGATCGAAGACCTCATGCAGTCCGACGGTCGGCCATCCCAGGGCATCGCCCCGTGGGCCGGCAGGCCCGGCCGCTCACACCTCGTGCTCGTGGCGCCGGCGGTGCGATCCGATGCCCTCGCCCCCCGGGGGCCCTATGCTCCAGCCGTCGCGGGCATTGACCGGCTGACGCTCGTGATCAACTCCCGCGACTTGGCGCTGCGGCTCTTTCCCCACCTCGATCGGGGTGACGGCGCCGACGCGCTCGGCGTCGTGGGCATGCCCCGCCGCTGGCTGCCGGGATCGGTGGAGTTCACTGCGACCGACGCTGCATCGGTCGTCGGCAAGCGGCATGCCCTGCCACTGTATCTGGAATCGCCCTCGCTGGCCTGGCGGATCGCTTCGGGCGCCGTCGCCGGTCTGACCGACGAGTGACCACGACGCTGGCTGTTCGTCAGGCCGCCCGGCGGCCGACACTGCCGTGCATGGCCAGGCGGGCTTCGACCATCATTCGCACGACGTCCGGCATGGTATGCGTGGCCGTCCAGCCGAGCCGCTCGGTGGCCCGGGAGGTGTTTGCCCGGCCCCGGTCGATCTCGGTCGGTCGCACGAGTCTCGGATCGCGGACCACGTGCCGCCGCCAGTCGAGCCCGACCGCCGTGAAGGCCGCCGCCACGAACTCCTCCAGGGAGTGCGTCTGGCCGGTGGCGATGACGAAGTCATCGAGGTCGTCGAGTTGCAGCATGCGATGCATCGCGACCACGTATTCCGGCGCCCAGCCCCAGTCGCGGTGCACGGAGAGATCACCGAGCGAGAGCGTCTGCTGTTCGCCCCGGGCGATGCGACAGGCGGCCGCCACGATCTTCTGGGTCACGAACCGCTCGGGACGCAGCGGGCTTTCGTGATTGAAGAGGATGCCGGTCGCCGCCTTGATGCCATAGGCCTCACGATACTGCGCGATCTGCCAGAAGGCGGTCGCCTTGGCGATGCCGTAGGGGCTCCGCGGCCTGAGCACCGTCCGCTCGTCGGCGGGCGTGTCGCCAGAGTTGCCGAACATCTCCGAGCTGCCGGCGCTGTAGAGGCGGATCGGTCGCCCGAGCATGCGAATCGCTTCGAGCAGGTTGATCGTGCCGACGACGATGCTCTCGAAGGTTTCGACCGGCTGGTCGAAGGAGAGGCCCACCGATGACTGGCCGGCGAGGTTGTAGATTTCGTCGGGTTCCGCTCGGCTGAGGGCCTGGAACGTCGACCGAAAGTCCATCGGCGACATCGACACGAGCGTCACGCGGTCACGGATGCCGAGCTGGTCGAGCCCCGTGAAGCGGCCCCCTTGGGCATCGCGGCTGGTGCCGACGACGGAGTATCCGTGGCCGAGCAGGTGCTCGGCGAGGTAGGGTCCATCCTGACCGCTGATGCCGCAGATCAAGGCGGTGCGCGGGGTGGCGGGCGAGGCGTCCATGGGCCGCGAACACTACCAGCCTCCCCCGAGCGGAGGAACGCCAGCTTTCAGGCCCGTTTCGCGAACCACTCGGCGGTCAGGGCGAGGCCTTCGGCCAGCAGCACCGTCGGCCTCCAGCCCAACACCTGACCGGCCAATCGGGCATCGACGAGGTTTGACCGCAGGTCGCCGGGACGAGCGGGGCCGTGGAGGGGCACAGGCAGCGGCCCGGGCCGAGCCGCTCCTGTCGCGGCCACCGACTCCCGGATCAGCGCCTCGAGCTCGACCACATCGGTGCCGGTGCCGGTGCCGATGTTGAGGCTCGTGAGACAGCCGGCCGAGCAGCGGGATTGCGGATCCGTCAGCGCGAGCACGTTGGCCCGGGCCACGTCGGGGCCATAGACATAGTCGCGGACGTAACGGCCGTCGCCATTGATCGTGGCCGGCTCGCCGGCGAGCAGCTTCTTCGAGAAGATGGCCACCACGCCCGCCTCGCCGTGGGGATTCTGTCGGGGTCCGTAGACATTCGAATAGCGGAGGGCCACCGCGGTGATCCCGTGTTCGGCCGCATAGAAGGCGAGGTACCGTTCTCCGACCCACTTCGTGATGCCGGAGGGGCTCACGGGATTGGCCGGCGTGGACTCCGGCGCGGGCGTCGTGACATCGCCGTAGAGCACGCCGCCGCTGGAGGCGAACACGAACCTCCGACAGCCGGAGTGGACGGCCGCGTCGAGCACGTTGATCAGGCCGATGCAGTTGACGCGGGCGTCGAAGAGGGGCTCGCGGACCGAGCGGCTCACTGACATCTGCGCCGCCTGATGGCAGACCGCGTCGGGCTTCTCGGCTGCGATCACGCCTGTCACCGCGGCGGTGTCGACGATGTCGACGACATGCAGCGGCACCGTCGCGGGAAGGTTGTCGCGGGAGCCGCTCGAGAGATCATCGATCACCGCGACGACATGCCCCTCACCCAGGAGCGCCTCCACGATGTGGCTGCCGATGAATCCCGCGCCGCCCGTCACCAGAATCTTCATGCCCAGAACCTGCGCTCCGAAAGTTCGCTGCCGGCTGCCGCAGCAGCCACATCGAGGCGACCCGCTCAGGACGCAGTCTCGATCGAGCGAACATCATACCGCCGAGCCCATGCCGCTCGAGCAAGGGGCACCGCTCACTGCCGCGAAGGCCAGCGGCGACGGCCCCGGCGGATTCCCGCGGCAGCGGCCAGACCAAGGCCCGCTGCGGCGAATGCCATGCTCGACGGCTCGGGCACGGCGACTGCCGTGCCAGGAGAGCCGATGTTCTGCGGCGACGAGACGGCCGAGTTGAACGTGACTTGGCCGTCGAGCGTGCCGACGGTGCTCAGGATCGCGTTGGTGTTGGGGCTCGTCGTCGGGTTTCCCGCGGCATCGTAGCTGTAATAAAAGGAGGAGCCCGTCGTCGCCGCACCAAACGTGACCCGCGGCGTGGTCTCCGCTCCGGTGCCGTTGTACAGCACGATTCCGTCGCCAGCCGACGATAAGCCGATTCCGGATCCGGAGTAGTAGCCGACCTGGGCCGACGTGCCGCTGCCGCCCCAGAACGTGCGAAACGACGCGAGCACGGTCGCCACGGTTCCGGAGTCCAGCGTGGTGGTCTCGAGAAATGCGACCGACTCGCCGGCGTTGACGGTGGTGATGCCGTTCAGGGCGACCGAGTTGGCGAACAAGAAACTCGAGTCATCAAACTTCCAGCCCGTGATGTCCACTGCCGAACTCCCATAGTTGGTGACTTCCCACCAGTCGCCGGTCCCGCCAACGCCACTGGAACTCATGGCTTCCGTGATGCGGAGCGTCGAGAGCTGGGCAACTGCAGGCGAGGCGCTGCAGCAGATCGCAAACGCGAGGGCGGCGAAACGGGTTGTGGCGAAACGCATGAAATGATTCCTCATCAGAAATCGGTGGGGTGAAAGGACAAGAATGACCCGTGGGTCTGCGCACTCTTCCCGCGAACCACGTGCCGTTGTTGATGAGGAATGAATGAGGACGACACGGCGGCACGCTCGCTGCGGAAATACCCGTGTCTTCACCACCGGAATGGCCGCTGCGCGAGCGGGATGTGAGCGGATCGTGAGCAGGATGTGAGCGGGATCCCAGCCATTTCGCCAGCGTGGCGAAACCCATTTCGCCACGCTGGCGAAATGCTTCCCAGTCTTGGTGAAAACCATGACCGCCCCGCTCATCAAAAACACACATTCGTTGCCTACTCTTCTGCCTGTCCGGAAACAACTGAGTTGTCGCGCAAAGGATGTCTTGCCGTGAGTCGTTCCTCGGATGGTTCCGCCGGGAAACAGCTTGGTTTCACGCTCGTTGAACTGCTCGTGGTGATCGCGATCATCGCGACGCTCATCGGCCTGCTCCTGCCCGCGGTGCAGAGCGCCCGGGAGGCGGCCAGACGAACGCAGTGCATGAGTAACATGCGGCAGATCGGGCTCGCGTTCCATGGCTGCCTTGGCGCCAGACGCTCCTTCCCCGCAGCGTGTTACACGACAGCAGCTGCCACGCTCAAACCTCCCGAAAACGTCGCCGGCAGGGAGCACTCGTGGCGGACCCTCGTGATGCCGTTCATGGAGGAGCAGGCGGCGGTCGCCGACTACAACTGGAAAAAGCACTGGTACGACACGACGAGCAACTCCACTCCCGCACGTGCCGCCGACGCAATGCTCGGCGTGCCCCCCGATTCGAATCTGGCGGTGGCCGCGAAGCCGGTGTCGTTCTATCTCTGCCCCACGGCCCCCCCGCGGGGCTCGTACACCACGATTGTTGCCTCGCCCGACAGCGACAGTGCCCGTCCCTCCATTTCGAGCGTGAAGGCGCCGCTGGCCTACTCGGACTATGAGTGTGTCACCGGTGTGAAGAGCGGTGTGGTCGTGCCCGAGCGGTACCTCGGCGGGGAGGAGTCAGCGGGCCTCCTCACGAAGGATGCCGTCACTCGGCCGGCAAAGGTGGCCGATGGCATGTCGAAAACGTTGCTCATCGTGGAGGCCGCCGGCAAGCCGTTTTCGTGGCGGGCCGGAAAGCCGGCTGCCAACCCGCTGGGGCCCATCATGTACGGCCAGGGAATCAGCTGGGCCGACAGTCTGGGCCCGTTCAAGATCGACGGATTCAACGACTCGGGCGCGGCCAAAGCAGTGGCGGGCGCCGGACGGGCGATGAACGCGACCAACGAGGGCGAGTGCTACTCGTTTCACGCGGGGGGCATGTGTTCGGTGTTTGGCGACGCCTCCACGCGATTCATCACCGAAACGGTTGAACTCCCGGTGTTCTGCGGACTCGTGACTCGAGCGGGTGGCGAGAACCTGCCCGATACCCCATGAGATTCCGCGGCCGTTTCCTCGGCAGGGCGCTCGTCGCGGGTGGTGTCGCCTGGAATGCCGTGCCGGTTCTGTCGGCAGATCCAAACGTCGCTGACGGTGGCCGTCGCGGCGCGACGATCGTCGCCTCGTGTGTCATCCCGCAGGTGACCCTCGCGGAGCCCACGGGTGAAGAGCCGGCCGTGATGCTCGGCGGAATCAGCGACCTCGCCGTCGACCGGGCCGACCTCGCTTCCGCCGGCTGCTGGACGGCGTGGGTGGTGACCGATCGCGGTCCCAATGGGATCGTCACGGTGGACGGCCGAGAGCACCGCACGCTGGTATCGCCCTCGTTTGCCCCGCGGGTGCTCGCACTCGCGATCGACTGGGAGCCAGGTCACCCGCCGAAGCTTGCCGCGCGAGTGACGGAGAATATGCCGCGCGTTGATCGCGACGGAGCGCCGCTGTCTGGACGGCCCAATGGGCGGAAAAATGACCCACACATCCTCGATCCGACGGGGCATGTGTCGATCGCTGCCGATCCCGATGGTGTCGACACGGAGGGGCTCGTGCGGACCCGTGCCGGGGGCTTCTGGGTCGCCGAGGAGTATCGACCTTCGCTGCTGGCCATCGATGACGACGGAACGGCGCGGCGGCGATTCGTCCCGCGGGGCACGGCGCTGATGGGGGCCGGGATGGAAGTCGTTGACACCCTGCCCGAGGTCTATGCCGACCGCCGCGACAACAGGGGGTTCGAGGCCCTGGCGATCACGCCCGATGAATCGCGGCTGTTCGTGCTCCTCCAAAGCCCGGCCGACCGTCCCGATCGCGACACGGCCGAGCAGGTCGGCAATGTGAGGCTGCTCGCGTTCGATCCGGTGACCGTTCGACCGGCGGCGGAACATGTCTATCGGCTCGGCGATCCGTCAACGCGTGGGCGTCGGAGGGGTCAGAAGGCATCAGACGACGGCAAACTCTGCGCCATGGCGGCGGTGGGGCCATCGTCGCTCGTCGTACTGGAGCAGGCGGCGGGCGGCTCGGCGCGGCTGTATCTCGCCGAACTGGCGGCCGCGACGAACACACTGTCGCGCACGACCTCAGGCGACAACCCGCCCTTGGAGTCGGTCCAGGATCTCGACGCTGCCGGCATCCATCCGGTTGAGAAGATGCTCCTTGCCGACCTCGGACCGATGCTCGACGAGATGCGATCGCAGGCGGGGCTTCTCGGTGAAGATGCCGGCCCGCTCAAGGTCGAAGGACTGGCCGTGATTGATCAGCAGCACATTCTGCTGGTCAATGACGACGACTTCGGCGTGGGCAAGGAGGACACCCCGCGTCCCTCCGGCACCTGCCTGTGGTTGCTGCGACTCGCCACTCCCTTGCCATCCACGCAGCTCTGATCCGCCTCAGCACCATCTTTCCGCCGAACGTCCTGCCGGTTCCAGGAGATTCCACGATGCTCACCCGCCTTCGTCGTTCCGCACTCGCCGCCCTGCTGGCCGCCCTGGCCTGGACGGGCTCTGTTCAGGCCGCCGGGATCATCCGAATCACCGAGGTCATGAGCAACGCCTTCACACTCGGCAACATGGACTGGTGGGAGATCACCAACTACGGTGACGCCCCCGTCGACATCACCGGCTGGAAGGTGGACGACAATTCGTACTCACTTGTCAGCGCTGTCTCGCTCGTGCCCTATGCGTCGGGGACCGAACCCGCCTGGAGCCTGATCGCTCCGGGCGAGTCGGTGGTTTTCATGGAATCGGCCGCGCCTACGTCGGCCGTGCCGGCCTATCAGTCTTTCTGGAACCTTGGATCCGGGATCGGCGCCGTGCGGAATCCGAACCTCGGCTCCTACACGGGGTCCGGTATCGGCCTGTCGTCAGCCGGCGACGGCTTGATCATCTTCGACGCCGCCGGCAACGAGGTGAACCGGGTCGCCTTCGGGGCGGCCACGCAGGGC
>JBPCTA010000311.1:0-4808 GCA_051006595.1 Pirellulales bacterium | reverse complement strand
CAGCAAAGTTTTCCGGGGCCTTGCCGGAGAGGGTTGCCCTCTCCGCTCGGGGTTTCGGCAGGCCCCGTGGCACTGCGGTCGTGCCGCCGTCAGCGGCGAAAGGGGGTGCGTCATGATGCACCTCCGCCAACCGATCGTGCCTCCCAAGGACCGGCCGCTCGCCGTCCTGATCCATGCCCGGTTCTCCACCGAGGAGCAGCGGCAGTCGAGCATCGACGACCAGGTCGACGCCTGCCGAGCCAGTTGGCCGCCTTATGTCTCGGCAGCACGTAGCGGATGCGAGCGATCTGGCCGTCTGCACCACGGCTCAGGGAGAGTCGCTCGAGCGCGAAGGGCGGCCGGGCGCTAGAGCGCAGCAGGTCGCCGGGGTTGGTCGTCAGGCCGTCGAGAATCACGATCCGCATGCATTGCTCCTGCTGGTCTGCCACCCCACCCCGCCGCCTGGTCACACGCCGGCGATCACCGCGGCCGCACAGCCTCGCCGCCGTCGCGGCTCACGAGCGCCGCAAACACGGCGGCGTCGATGCTCTCGGCCATGAACGTCACGGCGCCGTCGCCCATCACGGCCGTGGCGCCGCCGGGATGGAAGGAGTAGGGGTTGTCGTCGTTGAGCACGTTCACGACCGAGCAACCGGCCTGCTGCGGCTCGGCCTCCGTCGCACCGCTCAGCCCGCGGGCGTGGCGGGCGACGTTCCAGTCGCCATAAAAGGCATGGACGACGGTAGCCCCGCCGGGGGCGGTGTCAGCCAGCGGTCGGCCCAAAAAATACCGCCGTTGCCGTCCCGCCTGCTCCACGAACGCCAGCGTCTGCGAGAGGCCGTCGGCGATCTCGCGAAACCGCACCGTCCGCCGGTTCACGAAGTCGGTCGTGCCGAGCATCGCGTTGTGGGTGAACTCTGCCGGCAGGCCGGCACAGACGGCGAGGCTCGGATGCAGGCCGCGGAAGGGCGCGTAGTCGGTCCGCGGCAGCACCAGCGGCGTGTTCGACGGGTAGCCGATCACCGTGTAGAGGGCGCCGTAGTCGGCGGGCGTGTCGGCCGGCGTGGCCGGGCAGACGAACTGCGGCACGGTCGCCAGACAGGCGGGCGAGTTGCGCCCCTGCGGAAAGGGAGGCGGGAGATTCGCCGGATCGGCGAGGGCGCGGGTCATGTCGAACCGCGATGCGAGCCGGCCGTCGTCGACGTGCGCGAGCAGCTGACCGAGCACCCCGAGCATCGTGCGGCCCGCCACCACCTTCGAAAAGTTTGGATTGGGCGGATCCTTCGGATACTCCGCCCAGGAAAACTCCTTCCGCCACGCCGGCACGAACCGACACGCCGACTCGTGGCCGTGCAGGGCGAGCCCGACCTGCCGGAGGTTGTTGCCGCAGGCCATGCGACGGGCGGATTCCCGGGCCGACTGCACCGCCGGCAGCAGGAGTCCCAGGAGCGTGCTCACGATCGCCGTCACCACGAGCAGTTCGACGAGCGTGAAACCTCGGCTCGACGGCGGAGGACCGCCGGCCATCCCGGCGAGCTCGTCGATCGTGATCCCGGCCTGCTGCACGAGCCGCGTGAGATCCACCGACGCGTAGATGTCGAGCCGCCGGGTGAGCATGGTGCGGTGATACTTCACCGTCCGCTCGGAGAGGCCGTAGAGCTCCGCCATCTCCTTGTTCTGCATCCCCTTCACCACCCCGAGCAGCATCTGCAGCTCCCGGTCGCTGAGGAGGGCGATCTTCCTGCGGGCCTCGGCCGACCGTTCCCGCTCCTCGCGTTCCCGGGCATCGCGGCTCACGGCCCGGTCGATGGCCGCGACGAGGTCGGCCGTGTCGGCCCGCTTGGTCAGGAAATCCTCCGCGCCGGCCCGCATCGCCCGCACGCTCGTGGGGATGTCGCCCTTGCCGGTCACGAACACCACGGGGAGCGGGTTGGGCGACTTCGCCAGGCTCTCCTGCAGGTCGAAGCCGTCCTGGTTCGGCATCTGCAGGTCGGCGAGCACGCATCCCGGCGCGTCGGGGTCGGGCCGCTCGAAAAACCTCGCCACCGAGGGAAACGTGGCCACCGCGTAGCCGTGGCCACGGAGCCTGCGCTCCATGCTGCGGAGAAATGACTCGTCGTCATCGACGACGTGGATCACGGGTGCTGCACTCGCTGTCATCGTTCCCTCCATGTCGGCACGCGGAGCCTCGCCGTGAGCCCGTGGCCCAGAGAGTTTTCGAGCCGCAGGGTGCCTTCGTGCTGCTCGGCGATCGCCCGCACGATCGGAAGCCCCATGCCAAGCCCGTCCTGCTTCGTCGACTCGAACGGTTCCAGGGCCGTTCCAACCGTAGTTTCGCCCATGCCGCCGCCATTGTCGATCACCGCCAACTCGACCGCATCGCCGTCTCGGCGGGCCCGAATCGTGATCGCCCCGGCGTCGCGGCGGGGATCCTTGGACGCCCGGATCGCGTCGGCGGAGTTGCCGACGAGATTGAGCAGCGCCTGCTGGAGCAGGATCGTGTCGCCGGCAACCCGCGGGATCGCCGGGTCGCAGAATACGCCGATCTCGATGCGATCCGCAGCAAGCCCGGGCTCCACCAGCGCGAGCAGTCCCCGGATCAGGTCCGGCACCTCGACCGGCCCGATGGCGAACCGCTGGCGGCGGACCATCGCCCGGATGCGGTCGAGCACCGCACCCGCCCGCGCGTCGTCGGCGGCGATGTCGGCCATGATCTCCCGGAGCTCGGCGGCGTTGGCGGAGCGGTCGTCGCGGAGGAGCAGCGAGGCGGCCTCGACATTGTTGAGGATCGCGCCGAGGGGCTGGCCGAGTTCGTGGGCCAGTGAGGCGGCGAGTTGGCCGAGCATCGACACGCGGCCTGCATGCGCGATCTGGTCGCGCTGCTCGGCCACGGTCAGCTCGGCGCGACGGCGGAGCCGCGACTGGGCCACGAGCGCCGCGATCAGCGCTGCCTGGAGGGCGACGAGCAAGATGCCCGCGAGGATCTGCGGCCAGTAGCGATCCCAAATCCGTGGCTCGCGAAACAGCACCCTGCTGCCCTTGGGAAGCCTCGCCGCCGGGATGCCAAAGCGGCCCAGGACGCGGTCGTCGAAGATGCAGACCGGCGGCACGTTCACCGGCTCGGGCAGCGGCCCGGCCCGGCTCGCGACCGCGAGGCGGCCGGTGGCCTCGCCGAGCGCCCGCGTGTCGGCACACACGCCGCCGACGACGCCGCGGCCGATGTACGTGTCGGCGATGCCGAAAAAGGGCAGATGCGACTCGCGGCACAGCGACTCCAGCACTTCCGCCGGCACCCGCGTCTGGCCGGCCTCGTCTCGCCAGTAGCCGCCGAACACCGCCACCGAGTCGGCAGGCAGGTCGCGAAGCCTCTGCCGTACTTCGGAGAGGGGCAGGTCGATCAGCGGCACGTATTCGAGCGATCGCTGCTTCGTCACGGCCTGGACCTGTCGCACCTGCACGGCGAGAAACGCGGGGTGGGGGCCCGCCTGGCTGACGAGGGCGACCCGCCTGGTGCGAGGTAGTAGCTCGCAGGCCAGGTCGACCGTAGCTCCCATCGTCGAATCGGTCGTGGAGGAGGTGTAGTCACGCGGGCGTTCACCCGTGGGCGGCGGCTCACCCGGCCGCTCGAGGGCCACGATCCTGGCGCCGGGAGACAGCCGCTCGCGGTTCGCGAGCACGAAGTCGCGAGCGATGCCGCTCGTGGGCACGATCACATCGAAGGACCGGTCGCGGTATTTCTCGACCAGCCAGTCTGCGGTTTCTTCGGGCTCGACGGCCGGACGGCCGAGCCTCGCGAGGTCGAGATTCTCGATGAACACCTCGTGACGACCCGGGCTCTCGGCAAGCCCTGCGCGAAATCCTTCCATGAACTGCACGAATGCGGGCCGCGTCTGCCCCTCTTGGTCGATCACGAGCACGCGGATAGCCGTCGGCTGCGGTCCCACGGATGTGGGGACTGGCTGGGCGGCTGCCCGAGAGGCGAGCCCCATGGCCATCGCCACCACGATGCCGATGCTCGCTTTCCCAGTCTGGCGGTCGATCGGCATCGCTGGTTCCAGGGGCAGTTCGTGGGGTCGGTCGTCGGCCGCAACTCACGGTCTCGCTGCCAGTCTGAGGCGGATGACATGGCCACGTCGAGCCGAACGGCAGCGGCTGCGCCGTTTCTGCGGGTCTGCGCGACAGAATAAGCCTTTTGCGGCCCCCAAACCCTCATCGACCGAATCGTTGCAGCCGATACTCCAACACGTTACCCTTTCGAGCAACACGAGGGGGGGCCGTCAGCCTGTGCTGGACGCCCCGGATTCTCTTGGAACGACCTGCTGCCATGATGCGGATTTCGCTCGACTCTCCCGCCCTGATCGCCGTGCGTGGCTGGATCGCCGGATCGGCGGAGCGTTCCGGGCGTTCCGGCCGCCGCAAGGCATCCCGCACGCAGTTCCGCACCGAGCAGCTCGAGCCGCGGCTGGCGATGGCCACGGGCCTGCTCAGCACGCTCGTGTCGGTCGTCCGCGACGACAACAGCCATAGCCTGCTCACCCGCGGGGCTACGGCCGAGATCGCCGAGGGCGAGCAGCTCACCGCGAGCGTGCGGCTCATCCGCAAGCCCGATAGCGCGATCCTCGTGTCGCTCCAGAGCCTCGCTCCTCTGGAGGTCGGCACACCGGCCACGACGCTGCGGTTCACGCGCGCCAACTGGAACCAGCCGCAGACCATCTCGCTCCGCGCGCTCGAGGACGGCAGTCGCGACGGCGACCACCTCGTGCCCGTGAGGGTGACGGCGGCGGTCGCGAGAAACCCGCAGACGAAGGCCACGAGCAGGATCTGGGTCG
>JBPCTA010000310.1:0-4844 GCA_051006595.1 Pirellulales bacterium | reverse complement strand
CTTCTATGGTGGCCAGAACGGCGGCACCAATACAACGCTCACCAGTTCCACGAATCAGGGGACGGCCGTCGATGCCTATTCCCTCGGCATCGCCGGCACGAGCTTTGCAGCTCCAATCGTGGCCGGCGGGGCCGCCCTGGTCACGAGTGCCGCCAAGACGCTTCCCTCTCTCGCCTCCAACCCCAACGCGACCCAGAGCTTGGTCGTAAAATCCCTGCTGCTCAATGGAGCCGACAAAACCACCGGCTGGAACAATGGCCAGCAGTCGGTGACGATCGGCGGCACCACCTTCATCAGCACGACCCAGTCGCTCGACTACGCAGCCGGGACGGGTCGGATGAATCTCGACACGACCTTCGACCTGCAGGTAAATGGCCAGACCGACGTCGCCGGCACGGGCACCGGAAGCCTGGGAACAGTCGTGAAGAGCGGCTGGGACTACGGCAATGCGGTCGTCGGCGTGGTCAACGAGTATGTCATCGCCGACTCGCTTCTCGGCGGCACGACGTTTACCACCACGCTCTCCTGGCTGCGAAACCGCTTCTTCGATTTCAACACCCGGCAATATGCCGACGTGGCGCAGGCGGATCTCAACGTGTCGATCTGGGAACTCAACGGCAGCAATGCCTTCACGACCCTCGTGGCCCGCTCCGCGAGCCTCTACAACACCGTCGAGCACCTCTCGTTCACGGTGCCGCAATCCGGCCGGTATGGCATGCGGATCGAGTATCCGCTCAACACGTTCGACAACTCGACGGGCGACGTCTGGGGCACAGCGGCCTTTCCCCAAGACTATGCCCTTTCCTGGACCGCGGTGCCCGAGCCGTCGCATCTCGTGACCGCGGGCCTGGCAGCGGTCGCGGCCCTGGCGACTGGTCGGCGACGATGGCCTCCGAATCCACGGATCAGCCGCTCTTCGTAGTCGATCTCGATCACCAGCGGGCCTCGACGGCCAAGCCCCCCATGTCGGCGATGGGCAGGGGCACGACGCGGACCTCCATTCCCGCAAAGTGGGTTTCGGTCATGCTGACCGCCCGCGAACTGGCCCAGGCGAGATACCAGCCGAGAAAGATCTGGGAGGGATAGTGCGCGTTGTCGGTCATTCGCGAGAAACCCACGAACGTGGAGCAGACGTAGAGGGTGCCCTTGAGCAGCGGGCTTTCCACCATGTCGGCCGCGGCCAAAAACGGGATCGCGCCGATGAAGGCGTGGCCGCTGACGCCGTTGTTGTCGTTCCAGAAGTGCCACTGACTGCCGTCACCTTCCGATGGCCGTGCGGCCCCCGTGGCCATCTGCAGCACGTACACCGGCGGCCCGCCCACGACGAACATCCGCAGCGTTCGGGAGCCCCACTCGCCGACGATATCGCCCGCGGGATTACCCTCGAAGACCAGCCCCGTCGCCGCCGCGGCGGCAAAAATGGGCAGCGCGTACCGCCCCTCACCGATGTCCTTGCAGCCGGAGAAGAAGGTGCCCACTCCCGTTGGTTCCACGCCTCGCTGCCAGGCCGACTGCATGGTGTCATCGAAGCCGGTATTGGCCATCACCGCGCCGGCGCCGAAGGCTGCCGTCAGGCAGACGAGGCTCTCGCAGCCGTAGAAGTTGCGATAGTCCTCCGCGATCTGGTGGCCCACACGGGAGACGCGGGGAAACTGGCTGCGGGCCCAGGGCAACTCCGGCGGCGGCGGATCCAGAAACGCTTCTTGAGAGACCGGCGGAAGGGCATAGACGGGTTCCGACGCCGGCGAGAGCTGCGCCGCCAGTCGCACTCCGACGTCGTCTGGCTCGGACTCCGACTGCCACGTGCCGACGAGCTCCATGCCGTTCCCCCCGGCTGCAGCGCCCGAGAGCGACTGGGTCTGCACGGCGGCATCGACCCAGGCCCCGTTGGCAGCGGGGATAACACGAACGACCACCCGCTGCCGCTTCGGAGGCCAGGCCTGCAGGAGCATTCCGGGCGGATCGACCCAGGCCGATTCGATGAGCCCTTCCCGCGGCGGCGACGAGAGAAAGTCGGGTTCGACGACCCGGATGACCGGCCACTCGGCCGACACGGTCGCAACGGTCTTTCGCCAGAGCTGCATGCCGTCGGCGGCCGGCAGAAACATGCCGCCCGCCTCCTCGGCGCGAGGCGTCGCTCCGGCGAGGCAGGCGAGCGCGATGGCCAGAAAGCCGCCGCGCACGCCCGAGCCTCGTCTCACCGAGACGAAAATTCGGGGGCGGTTGGAAACCATGGGAGCGGCGGGACTCTCCCAGCCCTCATCCCGCGGGGCAAGTCGTGTTTCGGTGGGTGGCCCGTTCGTTCCAGACCGGCATTCTCGGAAGAATGGAGCGTCGAGTTCACAGGCTGAGAAGGCTGGGCAATCAGTCCCGCTGCGGCGTGTCGATGAAGACCTCGACCTGTTGGCCCACGAAGAGCGGCGGCCGGCCGGCGGGATCGAACTCGTAGATCACCTGCAGCACGCGGGTATCGACCCGTTCCGTGGTGTCGCCGGTGAGCGATTTCTTGGGCACCACGAACGGCTCGACCCGGACGAACTCGAGCGGATATCGCTCCTGGAGGTTGCCCCGCGGCACGGCGACCGCAGTGGTCTCCGGATCGAATCGTGGGATGTCGTACTCGTCGATGTCGACGCGAACATGCAGCTTCTCGATATCGCCCACGATGACGAGCGGCTGGTTGGCAGGGGTGCCGACGAATTCCCCGGGCCGAACGTTCACCTGCAACACGCGGCCCGGCGCCAGTGATCGAACCACGAGCCGGTCGAGTTCGACCTCGATCTTCTGGACTTCGGCCTCCGCCCCAGACACGGTAGCGGCGGCGACGTCGCGGTCATACTGCCACGAGCCGGCCTTGAGGAGATCGAGGTCGGCCGTCGCGCGTTCGAGCTTGGCCTGAGCCGCGGCAAGCGCCTCGCGGCGAACAATGAGTTCCTGCTCCGTCGTGACCCTGCTTTTGAAGGTGTCCTCGGCACGCTGCAGCGCGTCGGCTTCACGAACGACACCCGCCCGAGCCTCGTTGACCATCGCCACCTGCACCGGGATCTTCTCCTTGCGGGGTTCGGCCTCCAGTTTGATCAGCTGGCTCCGGGCCTCGAGCACGGCCGCCTTCTTGACGACGAGATCGCCTTGAAGCGCGCGGTCGTCCAGGCGAAACAGCGGCGTGCCGGTCTTCAGGTCGTCGCCGACCTTGACCAGCACCTCGACGACCACGCCCGCGGTCGGCGACCCCATGGAGATATTCTCCATTCGCGACTCGACGATCCCGGCCGCTGCCAGCGTGCTGGCATAGGGGCTCGTCGCCGGGGCGATTGGAGGCTTCGTGTCGCGGGTGACGGGCCGGCTGTGCCAGACATACCAGCCGGCGAAGGCGAGCAGCCCACAGGCCACGAGCGGGAGGACGAACTGCGTCAGGGTATCGCCCAGTCCCCGGCGGCGCACGCTCCGGCGCTGGCCCGTGGCGGGCCGCGGCGTCGGAACGTCATGCACATCGATGCTGCTCATGGCACCATGGGATCCGATTGGTGCGGCCATGTCGAGACGGAATCGATCCTGCCGTCCTCCATCGAGGCAATGCGATCGGCGAAGGCATAGGCGCGGGAATCGTGGGTGACCACGATCACCGCCCGATCGGGCTGCACGGCGATTCGCTGGATGAGTTCCATCGTGATCCGTCCGTTCTCGGCATCGAGCGCGCTGGTGGACTCGTCGCAGACGAGGAGTCGCGGCTCGTGCACGAGCGCCCGGGCGATCGCCACCCGCTGCTGCTCGCCCCCCGAGAGTTCGGATGGCAGGCTCGTGAGCCGGTGCCCGAGGCCGAGCGTGTCGAGCACGTCACTCGCGGCGGCGACCGCCGTGGCTCGCCGCCAGCCGGCGATCAACAGCGGCACGGCGGCATTCTCGGCCGCCGTCAGTGCCGGCAGGAGGTTGTAGGCCTGGAACACGAAACCGACATTCTCCCGCCGAAATCGCACCTTGGCTCCGCTCGACATGGCCACCAAATCCTTGCCGAGCACGACCACGTCGCCTGCGGTCGGCTCGAGCGTGCCCGCGACGATCGACACCAGCGTCGTCTTGCCGCAGCCGCTGGGCCCGATCAGCATCACCATCTCGCCGTAGGGCACGTCCAGATCGACGCCGCGGAGCGCCTTGGTCAGCGAGCCTCCGAAACCAAACTCCTTGGTCACGCCGCGCACGCGAACCGCCGCCTCGCGGCCGTCACGCTCGACGGATATCCCGGTCATCGACACCTATTCCGCCTCCTGAGCGCTATCCACGAAACACGATCGCGGGATCGACGGTGAGCACGCGGCGAATCGACAGCAGACTCGCGAGCAGCACGATCACGAACACCGCCGCCGCCGTGATCGCCAGCACCTGCCACGGCATGAAGAAGGCCAGCTTCGACGCGCTGCGGACCACCCAGCCGAACAGGGCGGCGAGCCCCACGCCCACGCCATAGCCGATCAGCCCCACCTGCATCGCCTGAAAGAGGACCATGCCGAGAATCGTCGCGTTGCTCGTGCCCATCGCCTTGAGGGCCCCGAACTGGCGGATGTTCTCCACGGTGAAGAGGTAAAACGTCTGTCCGGCAATCGCCGTGCCGACCAGAAACCCGAGCAACACGGTGATGGCGAAGTTGACAGGGATCCCGGTCTTCGCCAGGTAGTAGCGGATCGTCTTCCAGATGAAGTCTTCGCGGGTGACGGCCTGCAGGCCCGTCCGCACCTCGATGCGGCGGCAGACCTCTTCGGCCGACACCCCCGGCGCCGCGTCAGCGAGGATGAACGACAGCACCTTCCGCTCCGGCGGGGCGAAGCGGACGGCCTGACTGTACCTCGTGT
>JBPCTA010000309.1:0-4760 GCA_051006595.1 Pirellulales bacterium | reverse complement strand
GCCGTGGCATGTTTGCCGCGGACAAACTCGTCGAAGCGATCGATCCAAAACCAGCGCATGAATGGCTCCGCGGCCGACCAGCCGCCCCGACACCGAACTCAGGCCGCCAGTTTGCTCTGCACGTACCGCACCATGTCTTCCACGGTGAGGGTGTTCGCGAAGTTCTGCACACTCGGATTGGCCTCGAACTTCGACAGATCCGCGAAGGGCATCCGCGCCTTGAGGGCCGCAATGCCCGCCGGCGTCACCTTTCCTTCGGCCACGAACTCCGAACTCGAGAGCACGTCCTCCGGAAAGAGTTCGCCCCGCGAAATCTTGATGTTGAAGGCCTTCTCGAGTCGGAACACGATGTCGAGGAAGTCGATCGACTCCGCTCCGAGATCCCCAACCATGGTCGCATTCGGGGTGACGTCGTCTTCATCGACGCCGAGCGCGTCCACGAGGGAGGACTTCACCTTTTCATAGATTTCTTCGCGAGACGGCATCGACGCTTCACCTTGCAAACGAGGGATAGGAAAGCCCGGGGGATGGTGAGCCCGGGAGGGCGACGTTGTTGTAATGTCGACCAGCCCGCATGGGAACCCGAACTTGCCCATTTTCCGCCCGCCAAAAGCGGTCAGCTGGAATAATCGGCCGAGAATCCGCCGGAAAAGGCACGGATCCAGCGTCGTTCCCACCGTTTCCACGGAATCGCGGGCCGGCACCGCGGGTCAGCCCCGAGCGCTGGCCAGGGCCGCCGCAGTCGGGGAGCCATGCGTCACGTAGGCCACGGGCTTCGGTGCAATCCCGACTCGCGCGGGGTAGAGCAGCGCCCAGAGCTTCCGCATCTCCGACCGCACCCGGGCATCGAGGGCGGCCCCGTGGGCCGTGCGGTCGGCCATGTTGTAGCGCTCGAGAACGAGCCGGGCGGTCAGGCTGGTGCGATCGCCGACCGTGCCGCTGGCCTTGATCGTGGTGGTCTTCTCGTCTTGAGAAAGCACTTGGGCGGTCACGGTGAGCACCCGTCCTGGCTCGACAAAATCGCCGTACTTCACATTTCGAGCGGCCCGCAGCACGACCATGCTGTGGGCGAAATCCTCGCCCAGGCGAACCGTCCAGGCGGCCGCCTGCGTCATCGACTCGAGCATCAGCACCCCGGGCAACACGGGAAACCGGGGGAAGTGGTCGGCAAGATACTCCTCGGCCAGCGACACGGTCTTCATGGCGGTGATCGACTTGCCCGGGTCGATCGACAACACCCGGTCGAGCAGCGTGAATCTCATGAAACCTTGTCTCCTCGTCAACGGTCCCGACCGATCCCGACACCAACCGCCACCGCGAGACGCCGGCCATGGCCTCGCGGGCATCCCTCCGCCGAACGACCGGCGAGCCGAGAGTATAGAAGGTGGCAACGCCCCCACAACCGCATCCGGCATCGAGAAGAGTCCGGCTGCCACGCTGACAGCCCTCACCACCGTCGCGACTGCCAGAGTTTCGCAGCAACCGCGACCCGACCGTGCTCTTTCGGCCGTTCCAAGCAACTTTGCCGCGGTGTTCGGGCGTTCATGACGAGTGGCACGCTGTTTGCATTTTGGTCCGGATGCTGATCGCCGATTGCCTTCAGCCGCCATCACTGCGAATCATTGCTGCGGCATGCTCGCTGCTCACGACGTCAGGAATGACGCCGCTGGGATGGTGTCCGTTTCTGGTCTGCGTTTCATCACCCGTCTCGAGGAGCCTCGCCATGCCGACCGTTCGTCAGGGTTTTGCGTTTCCGTTCGAAGAACTCCGCGACGAGATCGACCGCGTCTGGACCACCCTTTCGGGAAGCCCGTCGCCGTTCGGATCGACGCTGACGGATTCCATCCAGCGATCCTCCGGCCCCCGCTTCGACTGGCCGACGCGGGCGGCGGGCGGGGCTGGCTATCCAGCCGTGAACATCGCGGAGCAGGACGACGCCGTCACGATCGAGGCCGAACTTCCGGGCCTCGGCGAAGCCGATGTCGAGATCTCCGTGACGGGCGACGAACTGCTTCTCAAAGGCATGCGACCGGACGTGTGCCCGATGACGTCCACGTCGGTCGCGTCCAAAGGGGGCAACGGCGAGAAGGGCGGCGGCGAGCGTGTGACCTGGCACCGCCGAGAGCGGAGCACCGGCGGGTTCGAACGTCGGATCGTGCTGCCGGTCGCCGTCGATGCGACACGAGTCGAGGCTCGGCTCGTCGATGGCGTGCTCACCATCACCTGCCCGAAGGCGGCTGAATCAAAGCCGCACAAGGTTCAGGTGCGGTCGGCCTGACAAGGCGGCGGCATCCCGCGGCGCCGCCTGCGCTGGCGGTTCGATGGCTCACTCACATCCCCCATCACGCACGAGGAGACTTTCCCATGGTCATGCAAGCGCGGTCCGCGACTTCCCAGACTCCGTCCACGGCTTCCTCGTCAGGACAGCCGATCGCGGCCTACCAGCCCGACGTCGACGTCTGCGATCTGGGAGCCGAGGTGTTGTTCATCGCCGATCTTCCGGGTGCGCGGGCCGACGGCATCGACGTCACCTTCGACGACGGCGTGCTCTCGGTGCAGGCCGCCGTGCCGGCCCGCGCCCTTCCCGGACGCGGCGTGCAGCAGGAGTATGGCATCGGCAACTATCGCCGGGCGTTTCGGCTCGGGGAGGGCTTCGACGCCTCGCTGATTGCCGCCGACTACAAGCAGGGCGTACTCACGATCCGAGTGCCGCGGTTGGCTGCCGTGAGGCCGCGAAAAGTCGATGTCAAGGTTTCCTAGGGCCGCAAGGCTCGCGCGGCGTTCTTCCCTGGCGTTCGTTGGTGTTTTTTCCTGATCCAAATCCGAAGAGGAGACATTCCATGAGTCTGATCCCTTTTCGCACGAAGCGGTCGAGCGGGATGGAATCCGGAAGCCTTGCCACCCTGGCTGACTTCCGCAACGAGATGAACCGGTTGTTCGAGGGCTTCTTCAGCCGGCCGCTCCCGGCCTCGCCCTGGTTCGAGCCGATCGAGCCGGGACGCTGGCTGCCGGCGGTCGACATGTCGGAAAACGACACGCAGATCCACGTCCGCGCGGAACTGCCCGGCATCGATCCGAAGGATGTCGATGTCAGCGTGTCGGAGGATCGTCTGCTGATCTCGGGGGAAAAGAAGTCGGAGAAGGAGACATCGGGCGAGGGTTGGAGCCACCGGGAGAGCCATTTCGGCAGTTTCAGCCGGGCCATTCCCCTGCCCGAGATGGTCGATCCCGGAAACGTGACCGCCCGCTACGACAAGGGCGTGCTCATGGTGGACCTGAAGAAGTCGCCGGCGAGCGCGTCCCGCAAGGTGCCGGTGCTGACGGGCAGCAAATAGCCCGATCGCGACACGGTATGCTGCGTGGCCTCGGAGGCTTTTGCGTCCGCGGCCACGCAGCTGTTTTCACCCCGTCGCTCCCGATGCCACTCGCCCTTGTTCCCAAACCGGCCGGAGACCGCACGCCCCTGTCGATCGATCTCGACGGCATCCTGCCCGATCGCCTCGCATCGCTCTCGCTGGCGGAGATCGCACGCCTCGACATCCGGGCCGACGGCCGGCCCTGCGAGCTCGGCGCGATCTTCGACGTGACCGGCACCGCCGACGGCGTGATCGAATGCCGCGGTGACTTTTCCAGAGTGCATCGTCTGGCGGCTGGCATGCGGGAGGGCACGATTCGCACGACGGGCGCGGTCGGTCGGCACGCGGCCGAAGGCATGCTCGGAGGCCTGCTCGACGTGCGTGGCGACGCCGGAGATTGGCTGGCGGCGGAGATGGTCGGCGGCGAGGTTCACGTCGGCGGAAACGCCGGCGACAATCTCGCTGCAGCGCTGCCCGGAAGCCTGCGGGGCATGCGCGGCGGCATCGTCGTCGTGGCCGGCAACGCCGGGGCCCTGGCCGGCTCGCGACTCCGCCGCGGGATCGTGGCCGTTGGCGGCAGCTGCGCTGACGCCGCGGGCTTCGAAATGCGAGCCGGGTCGCTGGTGATCGGCGGCGACGTTGGCCGGCATTCCGGTCTCGGCATGCGTCGTGGATCCGTCATCGCCCTTACCGCCCGGCCGGTGCCGCCGGCGACGTTTCGCCGCGGCGCGATCTGGCGGCCGGCGTTTGTTCCGCTCCTTCTCAAGCGTCTGGCGGCCGCCGGCCTGGCAGCGGCCGCCGCCGCTCCGGCCACCTGGCAACAGTGGCACGGCGACATGCTGACCGGCGGCCGGGGCGAACTCCTCCACCCGGCGTGAACGCATTCCTCCCTCGTTTTCAGCCCTTTTCCGCTCCCGCCTTTCGCCGGCTCGAATCCTCGGCTATCTTCTGAGATTCCCGTATCCCAGCACATTCGAAGCAAAAAATGCCCACGATCAGCCAACTCGTCCGTAGCCGTCGCCGTCCCAAGCGGAAGTTTTCCAAGTCGCCGGTGCTCGACCGCTGCCCGCAGAAGCGCGGCGTGTGCCTCCAGGTTCGCACGATGACCCCGAAGAAGCCCAACTCGGCCCTTCGGAAGATCGCCCGCGTACGGCTTTCGAACCAGAAGGAAGTCACGGTCTACATCCCCGGTGAAGGCCACAATCTCCAGGAGCACTCGATCGTGCTCATCCGCGGCGGCCGCGTTCGCGACCTTCCCGGCGTTCGCTATCACGTCATTCGCGGCGCTCTCGACACGCTGGGTGTCCAGGGCCGCAAGCAGTCCCGCAGCCTGTACGGCGCGAAGAAGGGCTAGACGCGAGGAACCACATCATGGGCAACATCACCGCCAGCCGCGAGCAACTC
>JBPCTA010000308.1:0-4217 GCA_051006595.1 Pirellulales bacterium | reverse complement strand
CGCCCCGCCAGCCCGGAGATTCACGGCGTCGAGATTCGTCACGAAGTCCGTCCGTGAAGCGGTGGCCACCATCCTTCCCCCGTCGATGTTGACGGTCGACGATGCCTGCGTCTCGCCACCGGTCAGAAGCCCCGTCTTGAGCACACCGCCGGCCTCGAGATTCAGAATCCCGGTGGTATTGGCCGCCCAATGGCCGACATACGTCGTCGGCGAGCGGACTTCACCCGAACCGGAGATCGTCATCCGTCCCGTGCCGCCTCCCCATGAACCCACATCCAGGTAGCTGGTCTGCACGTCCCACAGGCCGCCGCTGACGGAGACGGAGCTGTTGCTGCCACCGCCGCCTCCGATCTCGACACCGTTCGAACTGGCATTGGTGAACGTGCCGCCGCTGAGCGTGTAGTTCCCAGAACCGCCCCAAGCGCCGATGCGCACTAGGCCGGTGTTGACCCGCACGTCGCCGCCGGTCTGCACGACCGTGCCACGCGAAGTGCCGCTGTCGCCGAGGACGAAATCACCGTCGCCCCCCTTGGTGAACGACCCGCCCGAGATGTTCAGCGTGCCGGCGCCATTCTGCCGGCCGAAGACGGTCCAGTTGCCGGTTGTCACGCTCCCGCCGTTGCTGACGTTCACCACGCCGCTTCCGGCCCCCGATCCATACCCCTTGTTGCCCGCCCAAAACTCCGCCGCACCTGTGTTTACCGTGCCGCCGTTCACGTTGAGCGTGCCGGAGTGGCTGCCCGACTGTGTAAGGTCGCCCACGATGAAGGTGTCGACATAGGTCGTCGTCTCATGAAGAAACGAACTTCCCAGGCCCACCGACAGTGTTCCGGAGGAGTTGCCCGCGCCCCCGCCGATGATCGTCTTGCCACCGCGGCGACGAAACGTCGAACTGCCGGTGACCGTGAGCGTGCCAACTCCCGAAGTGGCACTTCCCGCCTGCGTCAGCCCGATCCAGGTCGAACCACTCGTGGTGAAGGTGCCGCCGCCATCGACGGTGAGGAACCCGACGCCGTCCTGCCCCACCCGCTGAATCGCGCCCGTGGTCGATCCAGACACGGTGAGCAGGGACGTGCCACCATTGTTGATGATCGCGACATCGGACACCGTGGGCACCGAGCCCGTGCTCCAGTTGGCGGGGGTGCCATAACTGCCGGTCGAGCCCGACCAGTAGACATCTGCCGCACTGGCTCGTGGCGACACACCCTGGAAGCAGACGGGCCAAACCACAGCGATCGCAACCAGGGCCCGCGTCCGTCGAGCATGAGACCACGAAATCATCAAACACCCCCTTGGCTGAAAAGTACTTTACCTCACCGTGCAAGCACGTTTGGAGAAACGGCCACGGAAAACCGGCCACGCGACAGGCCTCGAACGGGCGTTTCAACGCGCTCTGCGGCGAAGCACTCGTACGACACACCCGATAGCCGCACCAGCCATGATGGCATAGGTGCTCGGCTCCGGCACCGCGACCGTGTCGAGATTCAGCACGAACGTTCGGTCCACAAGATTTTCATCACGGACGTAATCGTCGCCAAAGTCCGGGCCGCCCCACGTGCTGAACCGCTTTCCTCCCGCATACACGTCGGAATCAGCGACGTCGAAGGGGGCATAGGCCTCGCTTCCGCCAGAGTTAATCGGCGTCGCCTGAATGGAATAGGTATAGCCACCCTCCAGTTCCAGGACTTCAGCATCGGTAAAGGACCATGTCACCCAGTCGCCTGCGGCGGGGATCGTTCCCAGTGACGGCACGCCTGCGAAGGTCGTCTGTCGAAACGCATTGGCTGAGTCCGTGTACTGCGTTCCGGCGGGATACCCAGCGGAACCACTCGTGGAGTTCCACAAGTCGCGATCGGCAAACCCTCCAGACGCCCATTGGCTGCCATCGACCGTTGTTCCGTTCTCGAAACGTGCCACCTGAAGCGACCATGTGCTGCTGGCTGCCCACGGATCCCGCACCGGCGAATCCTGACCGGTGACGCGCAGCGAGTAGCCGTTGAGCCGATAGTTGCTGCCGGCGGCCAGCGTGAACGACTGTCCTGGCTGCCGCTCCCCGTCGGTCCACCACTGGACGGTGCCAGCACTATTTGTTTGAGAGATCCCCCCCGAGCCAGCGGACGGCGCCGCAGTTCCGCTGTTGGTCAAGGTAATCGCGGCCTGAGAAAAAGGAGCCGCAGCCACCAGGGCAGAAAACGCGGCAGCGAAAAAAAGAGGCAACCTGCTTGGGGTTTGACGGGACACGGGCGATCCTCCGAGATGATTAAAGGGCTTTACCTACTGGTTTTCTGAAAGCAAAGCCCGTGCCAACGTCGCTGCAGAAAAGTCCCGTTCGGCTCACTAAAAACACCCAACTCATCGCAACCATCGTCGCATCAACATGTTACGGAGAAAGATGGCAGTCAGATGAACGACTGAAAGCGGGCACCGCCATCGCCTTTGCTCACGCCACCTTTCCCTGTTTCAGTGAAACTAGGCCGCCGTATTTTCGCAAAGTCTGCGAACCAGCCGGTGCGTTTCGCTCGTTTAGCGAAGCGGCGAGAGTCTGCGGAGGCCGAGTGTCCAAACGGCCACATGCCCGGAGAACGCCGAGGATTTTGCGGACTCCTCGCCAAGCCTTGCCCTTCGTGGATGGTGCGGCAAAAGGTTGGCTGAGCCGGATCGGGCCCGCGGGTTTTTGGCCCGCGGGTTGGATCCGGCCGCCCTTCTCGGAAGACGAGTTACTGGGCCCTTCGGCTCTTTCCGAAGCCCCGGTGCAGCGTAGGCCGACGTGAGCGAGCTCCGTCAGGCGTTCGTCCACGGCCATCGCGTTCCTGCACCGAACCGCACGTCGGTGCCCCTTCATGGCAGGCATGCCTTCGTTTTGTGCCTGTTCCTGTGGAGGCTGCTGTATGTCACCGCTGTCGCTGTTTTCATTGCCGTCGTCATTGCCGTCGTTGGGCCGCTGCCTGCTCTGCCTGCTGGTCGTGCCCCTGTTCTCCGCGTGGGGCGCTTCGCCCACATTCGGAGGCTTGGTCATTCCCGCGTCCGGCACATCGGCCCTGGGGCATCCAGTTTCGTTCCGGTCAACACTCACCATCGCTGGCGGCACCCTCACGATCGACCTCGAGAACACGTCTCCCAACAACACCACCGACGCCGCCGACGTGCTGTCGAGTTTCTACTTCGACATCCGGAGCGGCACGGCACGGCCAACGCTCTCGTACGTGAGCGGAACGGGATTCGTGTATCTGGTGCGGAGCGGCACGACAGACCTCGAGGTCTACTACAACCCTCTCGCGTCGCCCCCAACGCAGTTTGTCAGCGGCACCGCCAGCAATCTGAAGGCCGTCAACATTTACGATGGGACGTGGCAGTTTCTCCCGATGCAATCGGGCTCGAACCCCTTCCTGGGATTTGGCATCGGCACCGTGGGGAATAGCGGGCTGTCGCCCAACGGCTTCACGCCCTCCATCGTGGGCCCCTCTGGCAATGCCATGATCAACTTCGCGATTTATCGCGGTGGAGACATCGAACCGAATGGGGTCTTGAACTACAAGTATCTCGTCAAGAACAAGGCCACGTTCACGTTCACCGGCGTGAACGGCTACACCGAAGACGATATCGTGGACGACTTCGTGTTCGGGCTGGGAACCGCCCCCGATTCGACGATCACGGTGTCGTTGCCCGAGCCGCCCTACGCAGCCTGCCTCGCCGCGCTGGGTGCCTGCGGCTGGCTGCTTGCGAGGGTGCGCACTCCACTGCCTCCCCTTTCTCTGACAGGCGACCGGCGAGCGGAGCCTTGACATCGACCGTGTGCGGCCTCACGGCCGGTCGGCTTTCACCTGCCAAGCAGTCGAGCGCAAGGCTCAAGCCTGCCCCTTATCACACGTGACACGCCGTCGACCGCGAGGCTCGAGTGGAGGCCGCGCGAGTTGCCCGTAGTTGCGCTTCGCTGGGACGAAACGGGCAAAAAAGGGACGAAACGGCGCTCGCTCGAGCGTTGACGCTTCGCGACGGCTGTGAGACAACACGATTGATCGAAAGGGGCCGAGGGTCTTGAGCCTCGCTTCCATCTCGTTTGTCCGCGTTCGAGCGCCAGCATTTTTTGCCCGGAGAGCCACTGCCATGAAGTCCTACTGCCGTCTCACGTTGCTCGTTGTCGGACTGTGTGCGGCCGCGTTGCCAGCCCACGCCGCCTCCACCTGGACCAGCAACCCGGCCGATCAGGGCGTGCTCGT
>JBPCTA010000307.1:0-2699 GCA_051006595.1 Pirellulales bacterium | reverse complement strand
GGCGAGCGTGGCCCTGCACAGTTCGCTCGGCTTCCGCTGCTGCGGCACGGTCCGTGAGGCCGGCTTCAAGTTTGGCCGCTGGCTCGATCTCGAGTTCTGGCAGCTCATCCTGCCGACGCCCGCCAACCCGACCGACGGCTGATACGGCCCGCCGCGAACGGCGAGTGACAGGGCAGGAGGCCGCTCCACACCGGTTGATCCCTCTCCTCACGAAACAGGATTTGCGAACGTTGCGCAGCCCGGTATCCCCGGCCTTCGCCACCCGGTATTCTCTCGCCATGCTCACACTCCCACGATTCACCTTCGGCGTCGGTGACCGGTTCGCCCACCAGGCCGAGGCCCAGCTGGCTGCCTTCGAGCGGCTTGCCGCGGACGGCGTCGTCGTCGCCCCGGTCTGGAACAAGTCGAACCGCGAACACTCGTTCATGGGCAGCGAGCCGGCGAGCGTCCGGGCGGCGGCCGCCGCCGCGGTGTCCAAGCGGAAATGGCCGCATTCCTGGTTCGTCGACGCCGACCACATCCGGCTCGAGACGGTCGATCGGTTCCTCGACTCCAGCGACTTCTTCACGATCGACGTCGCCGACTCGATCGGCAAGCCGGCGAGCGACGCCGAGGTGGCGGCGTTTCTGGCGAAGCATCCGGAGCTCACGGCCGCGGTGACGATCCCCGGCATCCCGCAGCCGATCCCGCTCACCGCGGAGGTCTCGGGGAAGGTCGCCCGCAGCTACCTGCTCGCCTGCCGGGAGGCCGGCGAGATCTACCGGCACATCCGCGGGAAGCGGGGCGATGGCGTTGCCATCGAGGTGAGCATGGATGAGACCGACGCGGCCCAGACGCCGCCGGAACTCCTCGTGATCCTCGCCCTGCTTGCCGACGAGGGAGTGCCACTGCAGACGATCGCGCCGAAGTTCACTGGCCGGTTCAACAAGGGGGTCGACTACGTCGGTGATCTCGCCGGCTTCGAGAGGGAGTTTTCCGACGATGTCGCGGTCCTGGCGCATGCGGCCCACCGCTACGGCCTGCCAAAAAACCTCAAGCTCTCGGTGCACAGCGGCAGCGACAAGTTCTCGCTCTATCCGATCATCCGCCGGATCGTCGAACGGACTGGCGCGGGGCTGCATCTCAAGACGGCCGGCACGACCTGGCTCGAGGAGATGATTGGCCTCGCAGAAGCCGGCGGCGACGGCCTCGCGCTCGCGAAGGAGATCTATGCCTATGCCTACGACCACCTCGACGAGTTCACGGCTCCCTACGCGGCGGTGATCGACATCGACCGGGCCAAGTTGCCACCGCCGGCCGCGGTGGCCTCGTGGACCGGCCCACAGCTGGCGGCGGCCCTCCGGCACGTGCCCGCGAATCCGGCCTTCAATGCCCACATGCGGCAGCTCGTCCATGTGTCGTTCAAGGTGGCGGCGAAGCAGGGGCCGCGGTACACCGACCTGCTGGTGGCCAACCGAGACGTGGTGGCAAAGCAGGTGACGGAGAATATCTACGACCGCCACCTGCGGCCGCTGTTCGTCGTGGAATCGCGGTCGTGAAGCTGGCGATCACGATCTGCCTCGTGCCTGAAGCCGCCCGCGGGCCGTTCGTCTTTCACGATGGCCTGGAGGCCTGCTGCCGGGCCGCCGCCCAGCATGAGTTCACCGGGATCGAGATCTTTCCTGCGGCTGCGGCTGACATGGCGGCATCGTCCGTCCGTCCGATGCTCTTATCCCATGGGCTTGGGCTCGCGGCCGTGGGCACCGGAGCGGGCTTCCTGAGGCACGGACTTCACCTGGTTCACCCCGAGGCTGCGGTGCGGCAGCGGGCTCGGGAGTTCATCGTCGCGATCGTCGACGCGGCTGGTGAACTCGGGGCCCCCGCGATCATCGGCTCGATGCAGGGCCGGACGACCCCTGAGGTGCCGCGGGACACGGCGCTGGTGATGCTGGCCGAGGCCCTCGGCGACCTCGGACGGCGGGCGGAGGCGCACGGCCAGCCGCTTCTCTACGAGCCGCTGAACCGCTACGAGACCGACCTCATCAACCGCCAGGAGGAGGCGGCTGGATTCCTGGAGGCCAACGGCCTCCACTCCGTGAAACTCCTCTGCGATCTCTTCCACATGAACATCGAAGAGGAGAGCCTGGCGGGAACGCTCGTTGCCTGCGGGTCGCGGATCGGACATGTCCACTGGGCCGACTCGAACCGGCGGGCGATGGGGTTTGGCCACACCGATGCGGCGGCCGTCGTGGCGGCGCTACGGACGATTCACTATTCGGGCTGGCTGTCGGCCGAAGTGTTTTCGTGGCCTTCGGCATCCGAGGCTGCAGACCGAACGATCGCCAGCCTTCGTCGCCACCTCGCGGCCTGACCAGCGGAGACGTTTTGCATGCTCAACGGCCCGCTGCTCCACCCCGAAATCCTCCGCGTGCTGGCCCGCTCCGGCCACCACTCGAAGGTGCTCATCGCCGACGGCAACTATCCGGCCCTCAACAAGCGCGGGCCCCGGGCCGAGCTCGTGTCGCTTCAGCTCGTGCCGGGCGTGCCCACGGTGGCGCAGGTCTTTGCGGCGGTGCTCGCCGCGGTGCGGATCGACGAGGTGTTCACGATGGGGGTCGACCGGGCCGACTCCTACGCCGGGGCCACGCCCGGCGATCCCACGGTCTGGGCTGAGTACCGGCGGATTCTTGCCGAGGCGAGGTGTGCCTGCGAACTCACGC
>JBPCTA010000306.1:0-3626 GCA_051006595.1 Pirellulales bacterium | reverse complement strand
GGCAGCGGCCGCGACGTCGCCATGCTCGTCGAGCAGGCCTGGGGCCGGCTCGAGCCGAGCGGCCGGCTCGTGACCGCGTGCAACAGCATCGAGAATCTCGCCGCCATGCACTCCCTGCTGCGGGCGCGTTCCAGTGATGCCGCCTACTGGATGGTCAACATCGCCCGCGGCATCGAGCAGCTCGACCGCATCCGGTTCGAGGCGATCAATCCGATCTTCCTGATCGCCGCCACGAAGCCCGCGTGACATGATGGCCGATCTGCCGCAGCCGCTGGACGTGATCGCGGTCGGCGCCCATCCCGACGACGTCGAGATCGGCTGCGGCGGCACGCTCGCGTTGTTGGCGGCGCAGGGCCATCGGGTGGGCATCGTCGATCTCACCGATGGTGAGCCGACGCCGCGATCGAGCGGCCCCGAGGAACGGCTTCGCGAGGCGGCCGCGGCCGCGGCGGCGCTCGGCGTGGCGCATCGCGAGACGCTGCCTTTCACAAACCGGCGGCTGTTCGATGAGTTTGAGGTGCGCGTGGCGCTCGCGAAGGTGTTTCGCCGCTGGCGGCCGCGGATCGTAATCGGGCTCGGTGACAAGACACCGCTGGCCTCGCCCGATCACGCCCAGGCCGTGGCGATCACGGAGGCAGCCGTCTTCTATTCGCGGCTCACAAAGTGGGACGACACGTTCGCCGGTCTGCCGGTGCATACCGTGCCGCAGTTTCTCACCTATTTTCTCTTTGCCGGCGTGCCGCAGGTGCCGCACGGCCACTGGCCACTCGCGGTGGATATCGCGGCGCACCTCGACGCCAAGATCGCGGCCATCGCCTGCTACCGTTCGCAGTTTCCACCAGAGAAAGGGCAGGTCTTTTCCCGGGTGCGGTCGATGGCCGAGACGGTCGGCATCATGGCGGGCTGTGCGGCGGCCGAGTTGCTGGCGTCGAGCCGCCTGCCGCTGACGACCGACCCTGTACGGATGCTCGTTCCGAGGCCCGAGGTGGCGTCGTGACGACCGCGGACGAGCGATGGGATGCGATCGTCGTCGGGGCAGGGATCGCGGGACTGATGGCCGCCGCGCGGGTCGGGGGCCACGGCCGCCGCGTGCTCGTGCTCGACAAGTCGCGGGGCGTCGGCGGGCGGATGGCGACCCGGCGGGTCGGCGGGGCGGTCTGTGACCACGGCGCGCAGTTCTTCACGCAGCGCACACGCGACTTCCATGGCGTCGTTGAGCAGGCGATCCACGACGAGGCGGTCGTCGAATGGTGCCGGGGCTTCTCCCGCGACGGAAGCCTCGGCGACGAGGTCAGGGCGGACGGTGACGGCCACCCGCGCTACCGCGGCGGCCGCGGGATGACCGACCTGCCGAAGTGGCTGGCAGCGCGGCTCGCCACGAGAGGGACCGAGATCGAGGTGCGGACCGGTGCGAAGGCCACGTCGGTGGCGGTCGCCGCCGACCGCGTGCGGGTGGGCGTCGAGGGGCAGGATGGAGCAACCGTGGTCGTGGAGGCGGCCGGCTGCGTGCTCTCTGCTCCCGTGCCCCAGGCGCTCGACCTCGTGGCGGCGGGCGGTTCGCTCGACCGCTTGGAGGCTCATGCCATCGAGCGGCTGCGGACCGTGGACTACGACCCGTGCTTCGCGGTGATGCTCGTGCTCGACCGGCCGAGCCTGCTGCCCGAGCCGGGAGCAATCCAGTTTGGAAGCGAGGCGGCGGGGCCGATCGCGTGGGTGGCCGACAACCAGCGGAAGGGGATCTCGGCGGTGCCGGCGCTCACGGTGCATGCCACCGGCGGGTTCAGCCGCGAGCACTTCGACACTCCCGTGGACAAGGTGGCGGCGATCCTCATCGAGGCGGTACGTTCGTGGATCGACGGTGATCCGCAGACCGCCATCGTCGAGCGGTCGGTGCATCGCTGGAAGTTCGCGACGCCGAAGACAGTCCTGCCCGATTCGTTCGTGGCCGTATCGTGGTCGCCGCCGATTCTCTGCTGCGGCGATGCCTTCGCCGGGCCGCGAGTGGAGGGGGCCTTTTCGAGCGGTGTGGCGGCGGGCACGATGCTCGCGGAACGGCTCGGCGGAGGTGGGCCATGAACGCCCCGCTCGACTGCCTGGTCGTGGGGGCCGGGCTCGCGGGGCTCGCCTGCGGGCGAGCACTCGTTCGGGCCGGTCGCCGTGTGACGGTGGTCGAGGCGGCCGATCGCGTGGGTGGCCGCGTGGCCACCGACACGATCGAGGGCTTCCGGGTTGATCGCGGCTTCCAGGTCTACAACGACGCCTATCCTGAAGGCCTGCGGCAGCTCGACCTCGCCGCGCTTCGTCTCGGCTGCTTCGAGCCGGGGGCGTTGATCGCCGAGAAGAGTTCGCTCCGGCGGGTGAGCGACCCATGGCGGCGGCCGCTGGCAGCGCTGGGCTCGCTCCTCGATGGGAGCGTGGGCATCGCCGACGGCCTGCGAACGGCGCGGCTGCGAAGCGATGCGATCAGGATGCTCCGGACGGCGGCCGTCGATCCCGATGCCGCCACGATCGCGGGCGAGCGAACAACGCGAGAAGAGCTCCTGGCCCGTGGCTTCTCCGAGGGATTCATTCGTCGATTCTTCGTGCCTTTTTTCGGTGGTGTGTTTCTCGAGCGGTCGCTCGACACGTCGGCGGCAGTGTTTCTCTTCGACTTCGCGATGTTCTCCCTGGGCCGAGCCTGCCTCCCAGCTGGTGGCATGGACGCGATTCCGCGGCAGCTCGCGGCCGATCTGCCGCAGGGCGCCGTGCGGCTGGCGACGCGGGTGCGAACAATCGAACCTGGGCAGGTCACGCTCGACGACGGCGATGTGCTCACGGCCAGAGACGTGGTGGTGGCGGTCGATGGCTGGGCGGCTGCGCTTCTCCTGCCGGCAGCGTTTGGCAGCGGCCTGGCCGAGCGGCGGTGGAAAAACACCCGCCTGGTCGCCTTCGCGGCTGACCGGTCGCCGCTCTCGTCGCGCACGCTCGTCGTCAGCGGCGAGTCTGCCGGCCCGATCGACAACCTCACGGTGCCGTCCGACGTGGCGGCGGGCTACGCGCCGCCGGGCCGGTCGCTCGTCACGGCCTCGGTTCGCAGCGATTGGTCGGGAGACGATCTGGTAGACGCCGTGAAGCGGCAGGCGACCGCCTGGTTTGGCACGGCCGTCGAAGGCTGGATGCACCTCGCCACGGTCGAGGTCGCGCGGGCGCTTCCTGACGAATCGCCGGCGGCACGGCTGCGCCGGATCACCGGCCCGCGGCTCGCCGAGAGCCTCTGGATCTGCGGCGACCACTGCGGCACCGCCTCGATCAATGGCGGCCTTGCCAGCGGTCGCCGCTGCGCTGAGGCCATCCTCCGGGCATCGTAAAAGATGACGCGGCGGCCTCGGCGAGCGGCCGCGGCATCGCGTTCCCGGGAAGTCCGCCCCCCGGAAACCGCTGAAAAATGCGGATGGAACGGAAATCTCGTGAAGCGGCGTTCTGCGATCCGGTTGAGGTCTATACAATCGATTGAAACAGTCGTTTGAATCCGCCGAGATCACGTTTCCATGGCCTCCCACGTTCGGTCCAATCCGTCCCCGATCGACGGACCTGTTGAGGATGCCCGTGATCCCCGGGTGCGGATTCTGTCGGCGGCGGGCCAGGAG
>JBPCTA010000305.1:0-4133 GCA_051006595.1 Pirellulales bacterium | reverse complement strand
CCTTTGGGCCCCACTCAGGCGAGACGCAGCGATACCGCTCACGCGGTTTTGTGGGTGAGCCGCATCACTCGTGGCGTGCGACGCTGGCGGCCGACTGCTCGATCATCATCAGTCGGGCGGCAGCCTGTCGGCTGGCGCTCGTGACCAGTTCGAGCTCATCCCGAGAGAGGTCGCGGGGTGGATCGCTGCCGATCACGAGCACACCCAGACCGCGACCGGCTTCGCGGATCGGCAGGCATGAGATCTTGGCACCCGGGAGGGTGTTCATGCCGCGGCCGGCGGGCTGGCCGAACTCGTGACACCAGAGGATCACGCCCGAATCGGCGGCCGCGTGCTCGACGACGCCGCTGCGGGCGGCGATGCGGAGATCGCCCGCTGGACGAGCCAGCCTCACCTCGATGCCGGCATTCGCGACGTCGGCCGCCGTGGCCGCGAGGGCCTCGGCCGCGTCGTCGGCGGTGGCCGACGACGACAGTCGTCGCGAGAGTTCGAGCAGTCGTGCCAGCCGGCGCTCACCGGCGATCGCCTGCTCCTGCTGCGATCTCATGCGCATCACCAACTCCGCGACCACGATGCCCACCGAGAGCAGCAGCACCAGTGAGACGATCTCCTTGGTATCGGCGATCGCGAGTTGGTATTTCGGGTGAAGGAAGAGGAGGTCGATGCCGAGGGCGCCGAGCACCACGGCGAGGATGCCGGCGGCCCGGCCGAACCGCAGGGTTGCCGACACCACGATCAAGAGCGAGACCACGGCCATGTCGTGATCATCCACCCATGGTCGCATCGCCCATCCCGCCGCGACCGCGAGGACCACCATCGCGGCCACCGGCAGTGCAGTGCGCATCGCCACGTCGATGAAATCCCCGGCCACGGGAGCTTCCGACGCCACCGTGCGGTCGGGAACCGCACTGCCCGCCACCACGACGTCGATCGGCCCGCTCTCCTGCACGAGATGGTCGAGGACCGGTTCGCGAAACATCCGCCGCAAGCGAGTCTTGCGCGGCCGCCCCACGACGATTCGGGTCGCGGCCACGCGGCGGGCCTCGTCGAGCAGTCCGGTCGCGACCGACGTGCTCGCGACCCGCTCGATCCGGCCGCCCAGCGATTCGGCAAGACGGAGGTTTTCCTCCAGGGCACCGGCCTCGGCCAGCCGCGGGGGCCGGGCGAACGGTCGACGAACCGTCACCGCCGTCCACTCGGCCCGTAGACCGGTCGCGATCCTTGCCGCATCGCGGATAGCGCGGGTGGAGCCGTGGCCCGGGCCGACGCCCACCACGATCCGCTCGGCAACGCCCCCCGCGGGCCGTGCGGTGGCCCGTCGGGTCTCCTGGACGTCGCTGCCGACCCGCTGGGCCATGCGGACGAGCGCCAGTTCGCGAAGCTGGAGGAGGTTTGATCGCTTGAAGAACCGTTCCACGGCCTGCTTCGCCACTTCGGGCAGGTAGATCTTGCCGTCGCGGAGTCGCGAGAGGAGTTCGTCCGGAGGCAGGTCGATCAGTTCGATCTCATCGGCCCGTTCGAGCACCGTATCGGGCACGGTCTCCCGCACGCGGATGCCGGTCGCCTCCTCGACGAGGTCGACGACGCTCTCCACGTGCTGCACGTTGAGCGTGGAGTGGACGTCGATCCCCGAAGCCAGGACGTCGAGAATGTCCTGCCAGCTCTTCTCATGCCGAACACCGGGTGCATTCGTATGGGCAAGTTCGTCGACCAGCAGCAATGCCGGCCGGCGGGCGATCGCCCCGTCGAGATCGAACTCGCGGAGGACGTGGCCGCGATATGGAACTTCCAGCCGCGGCAGCACTTCGATTCCGTCGAGCAGCCGTGCCGTTTCGCCGCGGCCGTGCGTCTCGATGACCCCGGCCACGACGTCGGCGCCGTCGGCCCGCAGCCGCCGCGCGGCCTCCAGCATGGCGAACGTCTTGCCGACGCCGGGGGAGAATCCGAAGAAGATCTTGAACCGACCGCGATGGGTCGGCCGCTCCTCGCGGTTCACGGCCGCGAGGAGGGCGTCGGGATCGGGCCGATCCGGATCGCGGATCATGGTTGATCCACCGATTGACGTTGCCCGGTGATGAGCGACCGGAGGCTGGCATTGAGCCTGACCACATTGACCCGGGGATGGCCGAGGAGGCCGAGCGTCCGCGGCTCGATGGTCCGCTCCACCATCTCGCGGACCGCAGACTCGGCGAGGCCCGTGTTCGCCGCCACGCGGCGGATCTGGAGTCGGGCAGCAGCCGGAGAGATGTGCGGATCGTATCCACTGCCACTCGCCGTCACGAGATCGACGGGCACCGGGCCGGCATGGTCGCGATTCGCGGTCCGCACCGCCGCCGCGCGATCGGCGACTGCGGCCGCAAGGGCCGGATTCGTGGGGCCGAGGTTGGAGCCGCCCGACACTCCCCCCGTCGCCGCAGACGGCCGTCCATGGAACCACTCCGGACCCGAGAACGTCGCGGCCACGTCGGGGTCGAGGATGAGGTCGGCTGTCGGATGGGGGGCGATGATCATCGCGACCACGGTGACTGCAAGCGTGTAGGCGACCGTCATCGCCGTGAACGCGGCGAGCAGCGAGACCGCCGGCCGGATCTGGCCGATGAGCGAGTCACCGGGAACGGCGTGGACGTCGCTCATCATGTCACCCCACAGGCGGCGAGCAGAAGGTCGAGGAGTTTGACGCACGGGAACGGGAGGATGAGCCCGCCAAGGCCCCAGACCATGAGGTTGGTGCGCAGCAACTCGGCCGCCGGCCGGGGGCGGTAGGGCACTCCCTGCATCGCCAACGGCACGAGGCACACGATCACCAGCGCGTTGAACGCCACGGCCGAAAGCACCGCGGTGGTCGGCGAGTGAAGCCGCATCAGATTGAGCCGGTCGAGCTGCGGGTAGATGCCGCCGAAAGCGGCCGGCAGGATCACGAAATACTTGGCGATGTCGTTGGCGAGGCTGAACGTGGTGAGGCTGCCGCGGGTCATCAGCAGCTGCTTGCCGACGTGGACGATCTCGAGAAGCTTCGTCGGGTCGCTATCGAGATCGACCATGTTACCCGCCTCCTTGGCAGCCTGCGTGCCCGAGTTCATCGCCACGGCGACGTCGGCTTGGGCGAGCGCAGGGGCATCGTTCGTGCCGTCGCCGGTCATCGCCACGAGGTGCCCCTCTGTCTGATACCGGCGAATCATGGCGAGCTTCGCCTCGGGAGTCGCCTCGGCGAGAAAGTCGTCGACACCGGCCTCGGCGGCGATCGCGGCGGCAGTCAGCGGGTTGTCGCCCGTGATCATCACGGTGCGGATGCCCATGGCCCGCAAGTCCTTGAACCGCTCGGCGAGTCCTCCCTTCACGATGTCCTTGAGTTCGACGACTCCGAGCACGCGGTTGCCGTCGGCGACCATCAGCGGCGTGGAGCCCGCCTTGGCGACGGCGTCGCAGATGGCGTGGATCTCGGCGGTGACGGTGCCGCCGGCCTGTTCGACGTGCCGGACGACGGCGTCGCGGGCCCCCTTGCGAATCTGCCGGCCGTCGAGGTCGACGCCACTCATCCGCGTCTGGGCGGTGAAGGGAACGAACCTCGCGCCCATGCCGGTGACGTCGCGTGCCCGGATGCCGTGCCGCTCCTTGGCGAGCACCACGATCGAACGGCCCTCGGGTGTCTCGTCGGCGAGGCTCGCCAGCTGCGCCGCGTCGGCGAGATCCCGCTCTGCGACACCCGCCGCGGGTAGGAACGCTGCGGCCTGGCGGTTGCCGAGCGTGATCGTGCCGGTCTTGTCGAGCAGCAGCACGTCCACGTCGCCCGCTGCCTCGACCGCCCGTCCGCTCGTGGCCAGCACATTGGCCCGCACCATGCGGTCGATGCCGGCGATCCCGATTGCCGGGAGCAAGCCGCCGATCGTGGTGGGGGCGAGGCAGACAAAGAGCGCCGCCAGAACGGCGAGCCCGATCGGCTCGCCACGACCGGCCGACGCCGTGGCATGGAATGAAAATGGGAGCAGGGTGGCCGTAACCACGAGGAATACGAGCGTGAGCCCGGCGAGCAGGATGTCGAGGGCGATTTCGTTGGGAGTCTTCTGCCGCTTGGCGCCCTCGATGAGGCCGATCATCCGATCGAGGAAGCTGTCGCCCGGATCGGCGGTGATCCG
>JBPCTA010000304.1:0-5960 GCA_051006595.1 Pirellulales bacterium | reverse complement strand
GATCGTCGTCTACCTCGCGGCCGTGATCCTGCCGCCGCTCGCCGGCCCGGCGCCCGCGAGTGAACTGGCCAACCGCCTTCTCCAGCCGCTGCGGCCGCTCGTGGGAGCGGTGTATCTCGGCCACGGCTACCGCTTCTTTGCACCGAATCCCGGTCCCGGTCACTCGCTCGTCTGGACGATGACCATGCCCGACGGCTCGACCCGGAATGGCCGGATCCCCGACGCCGCCACCGACCGGCCCCGTCTGCTGTATCACCGCCGCTTCATGGTCAGTGAGAAGATCGCAGCCCTGGTGCCCCCCATCGATGCACCAACCGAGATCAGGGATCGTGCAAAACGCGACTGGCAGCCGCTCGTGAAGGGCGTTGCCACGAACCTGCTCCGCCGCGAGGGCGGCCTGAGCGTGCGAATCGACTCCGTCGAGCACTATCTGCCCGATCCGGCAGAAGTGATCTCCGCGACCGTCACGGCCGATGCCGTCACGCCCCTGGGCACCTACGCCTGGTCGGAAGAGAGCACGCCGTGAGAACGAACCATCGCGATCTCCCGAGCAGCGCCGCCGGTGGGCATTCCGCCGACTCCGCCCCGCGTCCCAACTGGTGCGGCGAATGGGCCACGGCCTGGAACACCTTCTGGTTTACGCCGGCCGATCCGCTGCCGCTGGCGGTGATCGGGATCGCCACCGGCTTGATTCTCGCCTGGTCGTGCGCCGTCTGGTTGCTCGATGCCGATGCCTTCTTCGGTGATCGTGGCTGGATGCCGCCGACCGAGGTCTGGCGCATGAACGATCAGCCCTGGCAATGGAGCTGGTACTTCGCGGCCTCGTCGCCGACGATGATCCGCGTGGCGGCGTGCGTGTCGCTGGCCGCCGCGCTTCTGCTCACCGTGGGGCTTGCCACGCCGCTCGCCGCCGTCGTCTCGCTGGCGGGCCTCGTCAGCGCCGCCAATCGCGCTCCGCTCAATGTGTTTGGCCTGGACGACACCCTCGGCATGCTCCTCATCGGCCTGGTGGTCGGGCCGAGCGGCAGCTGCCTGTCGCTCGATCGCCGGCTGCGGGGGCCAGAGCAGGGCAGGGCAGGGGAGGCGGCCCCGTCGGTGCTGGCCAACGTGGCTCTGCGCATGATTCAGGTGCATCTCTGTGTCGTCTACTTCTTCTCGGGCACCGGTAAACTCCTGGGCGCGAGCTGGTGGGAGGGCACCGCCCTCTGGGGCGCGATCGCCAACGACCTCTATCGCACCTGCGACCTACGGAGCCTCGCCGCCCATCCGCTGGCGATCAACGCCCTGACGCTCACCACGCTCTTTTGGGAACTGGCCTACCCGGCCCTCGTCTGGCCCCGACTCACCCGGCGGCTGTTTCTCGCGATGGCCGTAGCGGTGCACTTGGGAATCGGCCTGGCCATGGGCATGATGGAGTTTGGCCTGGCGATGATCGTGGCCAATCTGGCCTTCGTGTCCGCCGCCGCGATCCGGCCGTGGCTATGGCCGTTTGCCTTTCGCGTTTCCTCCACCTCCAGCACCCCTCCAGGAACATCCCCGGGTTTTTCATGATCGACACTCTCGCAGTGGTGGGCGCCACCGGCGCCGTGGGCCGAATCATCGTAGACATGCTCGTCGCCCGGAAGTTTCCGGCGCGACGGATCAAGCTGCTGGCATCGCCGCGGTCGGCCGGCAAGCCGATGCACGCCGGCGGCGCGACCTTCGATGTCGAGGTGCTCGGCCCCGACTCCTTCAAGGGCGTCGATGTCGCGATCGGCAGCACGCCCGACGAGGTGGCGGCGGAGTTCGTGCCATGGGCGGTGGAGCAGGGGACCGTCGTCGTCGACGAGAGCGCCTTCTACCGGATGAATCCCGAGGTGCCGCTGGTGATCCCGGAGGTCAATCCGGAGGCGATCGCCACGCACAAGGGCATCATCGCCAGCCCCAACTGCTCGACCACGCAGATGGTGATGGTAATGAAGCCGCTGCACGACGCGGCAAGGGTCACGCGAGTGATCGTGAGCACGTATCAGGCCGTAAGCGGCGCCGGGCTGTCGGCGTCGAAGGAACTGGAGCAGGCCACCGCGGGCTGGCTCGCCGGCACGGCGGAGCCCCGCGACATCTTCCCGCATCCGATCGCCGCCAACCTGATTCCGCAGATCGGCTCGCCGCGGCCCAACGGCTTCACAAGCGAGGAAATGAAGATGGTGCTCGAGACCCGCAAGATCCTGGGCGACGAATCGATCGCCGTGAGCGCCACCTGCGTGCGGGTGCCGGTGGCAAACGGCCACAGCGAATCGATCCTGATCGAGACCGAGAAGAAGCTTTCGGCCGCCGAGGCCACCCGGCTGCTGGCGGCATTTCCGGGAATCGTGGTCGAGGATGATCTGGCCGCGAAACGCTATCCGCAGCCGCGGACGGCGACCGGCCGCGACGAGGTGTTTGTGGGCCGGATTCGCGAGGATCTTTCATGCGCCAACGGCATCGCGCTGTGGTGCGTGTCTGACAACCTCCGCAAGGGGGCGGCCACCAATGCGGTGCAGATAGCCGAGTATCTCGCGACGCACGGCCTGCGGTCGACGGGCACGGGGGCGGGTCGCACGGTGCGGGCATGAGCTCGGCCGGCGGCGAGCTGCCGCCGGCGATGGGCCGGCGGATCGCCCTGCGGCTGGTCTACGATGGCTCGCGCTACTCGGGCTGGCAGTTGCAGCCGGGGCGGGCGACGGTGCAGGGGACCCTCGCCGAGGCGATCCGGTCGGTGTCGGGCGAAGAGATCCTGCCCAAGGGGGCGAGTCGCACCGATGCCGGCGTGCACGCCCTCGATCAGGTCGCGGCGTTTACCTCGACGAGCGGGCACACCGCCGAGGTCTGGGTGAAGGCGCTCAATGCGCTGCTACCGACCGACATCACCGTTCGCGAAGGGTGCGAGGTCGCCCTCGACTTCAATCCGGTGACGGCGGCCATCCGCAAACGGTATCGCTACCGGATTCACGACGCCTCGTGGCGGCCCGTGCTCCAGCGGCACCTCGTCTGGCACTGGCGGGGCCGGCTCGACGTCGATCGAATGCGGGAGGCCGCGATGGCCCTGGTGGGCGAGCATGATTTCACGAGTTTTGAAAGCAGCCTGTCGCCGCGGCAGTCGAAAATCCGCACGATCCATGCCCTCACGGTGGGCCGGCCGCCGCTGGCCGATGACGCGGCCGAGTCCGAGGTCTGGATCGAGGTCGAAGGCAACGGTTTTCTGTACAACATGGTGCTGATCATCGCCGGCTCGCTGGCGGTGGTTGGCGCCGGAAAGCGTCCGCCCGAATGGCTCGGGCAGGCACTTGCCGCCCGCCGCCGGCCTGCCGCTGGGCCGACGGCCCCGCCCCAGGGACTCGTGCTCGCGAAGAGTGACCTTGAGGCAGGTTGGCAGACGTCTCCAAAGGCATCGGAACTCGGAATATGGCGAAGCTTCCCGAACAACTCGGCTCCCTGAAACTCGTCCAGCAGATCGGGCTGGGAAAGCATTGCCAGGTCTGGGAAGCGGTCGACACCAAGGCCCGGAAGACGGTGGCGATCAAGGTCGTCGTGCCCGAGATGGCCAAGGATGCCGGCCAGCGGAAACTCCTCGAGCACGAGCTCAAGGTGGCGAAGTCGCTCGACCATCCCACGATCATCAAGATCGACCGCTTCTCCGAGGAGGGCGGGCTGCCGCATCTCGTGATGGAGTACTTTCCAGCGCCGAATCTCAAGAAGCAGATCGCAGCCGGCGTTGACTCGCTCGCGCCGAAGCTGCAGCGGATCGTGACGGAAATGGCGCTCGCGCTCGATCACATGCACGCCCGTGGCTGGGTGCACCGCGACGTGAAGCCCGACAACGTGCTCACCGCTGCCGATGGGCAGACGAAGGTGATCGATCTCGCGATCGCGGCCCGTGCTTCGGGCATGCTCGGCAAGCTTCTCGGCGGCAAGACGCCGCCGCAGGGATCGCCGAGCTACATGTCGCCCGAGCAGATCCGGGGCGAAGCGCTTGATGCCCGGTCCGACATTTATTCCTTCGGCTGCGTCCTCTTCGAGCTCCTTGCGGGCCGGCCGCCCTACACGGGGGACGACACCAACGACCTCCTCAACAAGCAGGTGTCTGCAACGGTGCCGGCCGTGGATACGTTCAACAAGAACGCCACGATGACGATTTCGAAATATCTCCGGCAGATGCTCGCCAAGAAGCCGTCGGAGCGGCCCGCCTCGATGAAGGACGTGCTCCAGCAGATGCGGTCGATTCGCCTCCTCGAGCGGGCCATGGCCTAGCGGCCCGGGATCGCACGGCGGTGAGCCCGCTCCGGCCGTGAAAGCCGACCGGCCTCGGGGCCGCGGGTTCCAGTACAAGCCGACCGGCCGTGAGGCCGCGGGTGAATGTATTTTTCTCGGTTGACGCGGGGTTTCCGGGGCGGGGAAACTCTGGGGCCTGAGCATCCCGACCCTGCGAGAAACCACTGATGGCCGCCGGACTGCATCGCTTGCCGCTGGAGAAGCCGATCTACGAGATCGAAGACCGGATCGCGGCGCTCGAGGCCGCGCCGCTGGGCGGCCAGCGGCCCGAGGAACTCCGCCGGCTGAAGCGGGAGCTCGTCGAGGTGCAGAAGAAGGTCTTCGGCAGCCTCGACCCCTGGCAGACCGTCGAGGTCTCCCGGCACCCCAACCGGCCCAAGACCAGCGACTATCTCGACCTCGTGTTCGACGAGTTCGTGGAGCTCCATGGCGACAAGTCGTTTGGCGACGATCCGGCGATCTTGTCGGGCTTCGCCAAGCTTGACCAATACAAGGTGATGGTGATCGGCCACCAGAAGGGAAAGACGCTCGCAGAGCGGCAGGCCTGCCACTTCGGCTGCGCCCATCCGGAGGGCTATCGCAAGGCGATGGGGAAGATGCGGCTGGCGGCCAAGTACGGTCTGCCCGTGATCTGCCTGATCGACACGCCGGGCGCCTATCCGGGGATCGGTGCCGAGGAACGCGGCCAAGCCCAGGTGATCGCCGAGAGCATGTTCCTCATGGCCACGCTGCCAGTGCCGATCGTCTGCGTGGTGATCGGGGAAGGCGGGTCTGGCGGGGCGCTTGGGATCGGCGTGGGTGATCGGGTGGCCTTGATGGAGCACGCCTACTACAGCGTGATCAGCCCCGAAGGCTGTGCCGGCATTCTCTGGAAGAGCGTCGAGTTCAAGGCCGACGCGGCCCGGGCGCTGCGGTTTCGGTCGGCCGACCTGAAGGAGTTTGGGGTGATCGACGCCGTGATCGAGGAGCCGGCCGGTGGCGCCCACCGGCATCCGCGGCGGATGGCGGCCCGGCTGAAGATGTATCTGGCGCGATCGCTTCGCGAACTCCTGGCCCGGCCGCGGGACCAGCTCGTGTCCGAGCGGTATGACAAGTTTCGCCGGATGGGCATGTTTCTCGAGGGCGAAGCAGCCGGCTGACGCCGCTCAAGGCGGCCGACGGTGTAATGCTGACGTGGCCTGCCGCGAGGCCGCTGAGTAGCATAAAAGCATGGCTATCGCGAGCACGCCCATCTGGGCACCGACTTCCGAGAAGATTCAGGCCGCCGTCGAGCGGCTCGTGGCGGCGGGCCAGCCGACGAAGATCATTCTCTTCGGGTCGCAGGCCCGCGGCGATGCCGATGACCACAGCGACGTTGATCTGCTCGTGATCAAGTCGCACGTCGCTGACCGATATGAGGAGCTCGTTGCACTCGACCGAGTGCTCGCCGGCATCATGCTTCCGGTGGATATCCTGCTCGTCAGTGATGCCGAATTCGAGGAGCGAGCGAAACACCCAGGCACGGTCGAGCGGGCTGCACGCCAGGAAGGCCGCGTGCTGTATGCCACCTGACCGCCCGGAGATTCTTCTGCAGAAGGCGCGGCAGGATGAGCTTGTGCTCGAGCGGCTTCTCGACGATTGCGAAGTCGATGATGACACGCTGGGTTTTCATGCCCAACAGGCAGCCAAGC
>JBPCTA010000303.1:0-4210 GCA_051006595.1 Pirellulales bacterium | reverse complement strand
GGCTGGCGGCTCGCGGTGGTGGCGTTTGCCGCCTTGCCGGCCGGGGCACTCCTGTCGCGACTCATGGCGCCGGCCGTCGAAGGCCTGCTCTTCGGCGGCGACATCACGGGCTGGCTGGACGGCCGGGATGGCAGCGGGTTTGGCGGCTGGGTGCTCGCCAGCCTTCCGTTCGCGGCGATCCTCGCGACGTCGTTCGTGGCCAGGGTGGTGGGCCCGTGGCTGCGACGAACGAGCCGAGGCTGGTCGCAGCGGCAGTCAGCGGCCGCGTCGTTGGCGGTCTTTCTGCTCGGCGTCGTCGTCACCTTCGCGATCGCCGCGGCCGTCGCGCTCCTGCTCGACGCCCTTCGACTCGACACCCGTGGCGGCATCTTTGGGACCTACGTGCAGCGGAACGCGCTGGTGGTGGCGATTGGCATGAGCTTCGCGATCATTCCGCTCATCTTCACGATTGCCGACGACGCGCTCTCCAGCGTGCCCGACCACCTCCGCAGCGCCTCGCTCGGCGCGGGGGCCACGCCGTGGCAGACGGCGATTCGTGTGATCGTGCCCTCGGCGGCCAGCGGTCTCTTTTCGGCGGTGATGATCGGCCTCGGTCGGGCGGTGGGCGAGACGATGGTCGTGCTCATGGCGGCGGGCAACACGCCGCTGGTGAGCGGCAACCTCTTCAACGGATTCCAGACGCTCTCCGCCGCCATCGCGACCGAGCTTCCCGAGGCGGCCCGGGGCTCGACGCACTACCGGGTACTGTTCCTGGCGGCGCTCGTGCTGTTTGCCATCACGTTCGTCGTCAACACCGTGGCAGAACTCGTTCGGCAACGCTTCCGGAGGCGCGCGTATGAGCTCTGACCGCCTTCCGGCCCGTCAGCTGCGATCCGGGCACGCCAGCCTCGCCGCTCATGGCGAGCCGTGGGTCTGGCTCACCGCATCGTCTCTGGCACTGGCGATCGCGATGATCGTCGGCCTGCTGGCCTTCATCGCCTACCACGGCGCCGCCACCTTTTGGCCCGTGCCGCAGGAGATGGTGACGCTCGCCGACGGCCGCCGCCTGCTCGGCGAGGTCGCGCAGCGTGAGCTGGCGGAGCCATCCACGCCCACGTCGGTCGGACACCCGGCGCGGCGTCTAGTTCTCACCGGCGACTTCGACGCCAGCGGCAGTCACTATGAATGGATCGACGACACGGCGATTACGGAGATCTCGCGGCCCGAATGGGGCACCGTCGTCGAGCGGCTCGATGCCGGCCGTCTGCATGGCATTCCCCAACGGCTCGTGCATGGCGAGACGGTCGTCGCCGAGGGCTCAGCCGAGGTCTGGAAGGCGTTCCTCGCCGAGCATCCGGCAGCCCGCCGCCGCTATCGCCGTGCCATGCGGATCGACAAGCAGGAGCGGGGCGACCTGCAGCGGCAACGGCGGTCTGCGCGGCTCGCGGTCGTCCAGGCTGGGCTCGAGACGGGAGAGGGAAGTCCTCAGCAGGGTGCCGCCGAGGCCCGCGAACGCGAGCTCGTCGATCGGATCGCGGAGCAGGAGCGTGTGCTCGACCACGAGACCGCCGCGCTGCGGGCGGAGAACGCCGGCTGGTCGGTGGAGTTTGCGACCGCCTCGGGCAACACCGTGGCGGTGCCGCTCGATGGCATCGCCCGGGCGTGGCAGCCCAACAGGCTCTCGCTCGCCGGCAGTCTCGGCGTCTATCTCTCCCGCTGGGGCGAGTTTTTGGGCGACGATCCTCGCGAGGCCAACAGCGCCGGCGGCGTGTTTCCCGCCATCTGGGGCACGGTGACGATGACGCTCATCATGGCGGTCTTCGTCGCCCCCTTTGGGGTGCTTGCGGCACTCTATCTCCGCGAATACGCCGGTCGCGGTCCGGTAACCACCGCCGTGCGGGTTGCGATCAACAACTTGGCGGGAGTGCCAAGCATCGTCTACGGGGCCTTCGGGCTCGGCTTCTTCTGTTATGTGCTCGGCGCCGGCATCGACGACACCTTCTTCAAGGCGAGCCTCGTGGCGGACGGCCAGCCGACGTTCGGCACCGGGGGCCTGCTCTGGGCCTCGCTGACCCTGGCGCTGCTCACGCTGCCGGTGGTGATCGTGGCCACGGAGGAGGCGCTCTCCGCGGTGCCCAACTCGATGCGCGAGGGTTCCTACGCATGCGGGGCCGGCAAGTGGCAGACGATCCGCCGCATCGTTCTGCCGCGGGCCCTCCCCGGCATCATGACGGGCTTGATTCTCGCGATGGCCCGCGGTGCGGGCGAGGTCGCGCCGCTGATGCTCGTCGGCGTCAAAAAACTGGCCCTCGAGTTGCCGGTCGATGGCACGTTCCCGTTCATCCATCCCGAGCGGGAGTTCATGCACCTCGCCTACCTGATCTACGACGTCGGCTTCCAGAGTCCCAACAGCCAGGCCGCGCGGCCGATGGTGTTCACGATCACCTTCCTGCTCGTGGCGATCATCGCGCTGCTCAACGTGACGGCGATCTGGATTCGCTCGCGGCTGAGGCGACGCTACGTTTCCCAGCAGTTTTGAGGCGGTTTGTGTACGATTCGACAGGCCCGCGAACGGTGGCCAGCGGTGGAGGCATGATGACGATGCAGTCGATCGGAGGAACTCAGCGGGAGAGCGCGGGCGAGGCAGGCCAGCAGCCGGCCCCACCGATCGCTCCGACGGCCGATCGCCTGCTTGCCGTGGCAGCCGGCCGCGAGGTCGATGCCGAGGTGCACGAGAGCGTGCTCCGGGAGCCACCCGTGCTCGAGGTCGATCGCTTCAATCTCTGGTATGGCACCAAACAGGCGCTCCACCGGATCACGATGCCGATTCCGCTCAACAAGGTGACCGCGCTCGTCGGCCCGAGCGGCTGCGGCAAATCGACGCTCCTGAGAAGCGTGAATCGACTCAATGACCTCGTGCAGAGCGTGCGGATCACCGGCGACATGCGACTCAACGGCGATTCCATCTACGACCCGCGGATGGACGTGATCGAGTTGCGGAAGCGGATGGGCATGGTGTTCCAGAAGCCCAACCCCTTCCCGATGAGCATCTACGAGAACGTCGTTTACTCGCTGCGGATCGACGGCGAGACCAACCGCGGCGTGCTCGACGAGGTCTGCGAATCCAGCCTCCGGGGGGCGGCGCTCTGGGACGAGGTCAAGGATCGCCTCCAGGAGAGCGCGCTTGGCCTCTCCGGCGGCCAGCAGCAGCGGCTCTGAATCGCCCGGGCGATCGCCGCCGAGCCCGAGGTGCTCCTGCTCGACGAGCCCTGTTCGGCCCTCGATCCGATCGCCACAGGCAAGGTCGAGGACCTCATCCAAGAGCTCCGCGGCCGCTACTCGGTGCTGATCGTGACCCACAACATGCAGCAGGCCAGCCGTTCGAGCGATTACACGGCTTTCATGTATCTTGGCACGTTGATCGAGTACGGCGCCACGCCCGACATTTTCACGAAGCCGATTCTTCGCGAGACTGAGGCCTACGTGACGGGTCGATTCGGATAAGCATGTTCGCGGGATCCACGGCCACGCCATGACAAAGCACATCGAACGCCAGATCGAGAATCTCAAGGAGCGGATCCTCCGGGTGGGGACGCTGGTCGAGGAGGCGATTTCCAAGTCGATCACCGCCCTCATCAATCGCGACACGGCCCTCGCCCTGCGGGTGATGGCGAGCGACGAGGAAATCGACAGCATGGAGGTGGAGGTCGAGGAGGAAAGCCTGAATATCCTCGCCATCTACCAGCCGGTGGCCGCCGATCTGCGATTCGTCGTCGCGGCCCTGAAGATCAACAACGATCTCGAGCGGATGGGAGATCTCGCGCGAAACATCGCCAAGCGGGTCACGCAGCTGGAGGGGGGCAATCCATATGACCTCCCCCCGGAGATCCGCACGATGGCGACGCAGGCGCAGGAGATGGTTCGCCAGTGCCTCGATGCCGTCGTGAAGCGGGATCCGGCGCTCGCCCGGCAGGTCCGCGAGGAGGACGACATCGTCGATGAGGCCCGGCAGCGAATCCAGCGGCGGGTCATGCAGGGCATCAAGGACGACCCCGAGAACGCTGAGAACCTGCTGCGGATCAACTCCGTCTCGAAGCACATCGAGCGGATTGCGGACATGGCGACGAACATCGCCGAGGACGTCGTCTACATGGTCGAGGGCGACATCGTGCGGCACCGGACCGAGAGCTAGGCCGCGGGCAGCCGTCCAAGCCGACCGGCCGTAAGGCCG
>JBPCTA010000302.1:0-2815 GCA_051006595.1 Pirellulales bacterium | reverse complement strand
GCTCGTGCCACGGAATTCCCCGAAGAACCAAAATTATCGTTGCTCGGGCGATTCTTTGGAGCCGAGCTCGACTGCGTGCGCCAACCGCATCGTTCCGTCGTTTTTGCTGGCGGTTGGGTTCTCGTACGGAAACTCCATCCGAGGATGTTCGATCGGTTGAGGCCCCTGGGCATGCGAGGTAGCGATGCGATTTCAGTTCGTGCGATCCCGGTTCGTGCCACTCATCTTCACAACGCGCCGGTTTGTCCGGTCGCTGACCCTGCGGGCGCTATTCCATCGCTCGATGTCGCGGATGCGAGCGTGGTCGCGCTGCCGCGGCGTCCGTCGGCGGCAGATCTTCGCGCCGCAGTTCGACGAGGGCCGGACAGTGGGCTTGTTTACCAGCCTGCTGGGCGTCGCCGCGCTGGAACCGCGGGCGATGCTGGCTGCTGACGACGTCTTCGTGAGCCTCGATAGCAATCGGGTCGTGCTCACGCTGGATGAGGCGGGCGCGAACATCACCGACCTGCACACCTCTTATGCCACTGCGACGAGTCTCCTCACGATCACGGCCACGACCACGCGGCCCCTCTCGACGTTGCTTCTGCCGGCGTCCGGCGTCATCGTGGCGGGGAACACGGTCACGGTGAACCTGACGGAGGTGGCGGCGTTCGCGGGCATCACGGTGAGCGGAGGCAGTGGCACCGACGCGGTCATGATTGGCACGGGTGGCGTCAACCTGTCGGTGGTGACCAAGGGCGGCGCCGCCCAAGGCTTCAGCATCGACACCGGCGCAGGTCTGTCCGACACGATTGCGGTGGCCAACAGGATCGCGGCCAAGGGGGCCGGCGCGGTGGGCCTGACGACATTGGGCCAGGCGACGACCTCCGGGATTCTCGTGTCTGCCGGCGTCAGCACGCCGGCGGGATCACAGGCATACGCCGGCGCCGTGACACTCCTTTCCGACGTCACGATCACCTCCGGCGGAGACATCGGCTTCTCCTCCACGGTCGATGGTGCCCGCAGGCTGACGCTCTCCTCGGGCAACGCGATCGCGTTCGCCGGCGTGGTAGGCGGCGCAACACCGCTGCAGGGGATCACGCTGACGAGGGCCAGGAGCGTTGCGGTGAGCGAGGCGATGACGCTCGACGGGACCGCCACGGCGGCCGGCACGAGTGGCCTGGTCATCGGCGCTGGCGTCAATGCCGTCGTCTTCTCCCCTGCCAGCAAGAGCAACGCCCGAACGATCAGCGGCTTCAGCGGCAGCGGCATCCAATTCCTTGGCGGATCGACCGGGTCACAGATCAGGAACATCACAAGCACGAACAACGGCGTCGGGCTACGAATGGCTGCCGGCTCGTATGTGAGGACGGTGATCTCCGGCAACTCGTTCTCCCAGAATCAGTCGATGGGCGTGTCGCTGGCCTCGACCTCAGGGCTCGCGCTGGGTGTACCGAACTCGGGCAACACCATCACGTCCAACGGTGGTGCGGGCGTGTCCATCAGCGGCACGTCGACCGGCGGCCTCGTGCAGGCCAACGACATCAGCGTGAACCAGGGCGACGGCATCGTCCTCACGGCCGCCAGAGGTGTGACGATCGGCGGGGCGACGGCGGATGTCGGCAACTCCATCATCTTCAACGGGGGCTACGGCATCAGCGCGAGCGGGGCCTGCCTGACATCGGTGGTCGAGGGCAACCCGATCAGCAACAACGCCTTGGGCAACATCAAGAAGCTCGTCGTGAGCCAGGGTGTTGTCACGGTGCCGACGGCGGCGGGCCTCACGGTGCGGCTCAGCGCGGTGGGCGCGGCAGCGTACAGGGCCGACCAGCTTGGGTTGTATCAGTTTGGCACGGAGTTCAACGCCAACGGCGTCCAGCTCAGCGCGGTCGGTGGCCTCGACACCGGCAGGGGCCTGGTCGACATGGCCGCCACTGTCGACGGCACGGAAACCACTGCGCAGAGCACCACGTTCCGCCAGGTTGACGGCTTGATTTATGTCGATGCGGCGGCCCTCGGGGCGACGGGCACCGCGTGGGTTTCGTTGTCAGGGGTGTCGCCGGCAGCCTCGGCGGTGAGCAGCCTCGTTTCCGGGCTAACGCCGCAGGACACGCTGGCGGCGTTCCAGTATCCGATCACGTCACAGGCCGCCGGTTCCGACGGCTTTGGCACGAAGTACAACGTCACGATCGGTAAGTCGACGTTCGCGGCACTGTTGCCGCTCTCCGACATGACCGAACTGGCGAGCGATCCAGTGTTCGGCAACACGGCCGTGCCGGTGACGGTGTGGCTGAACCCGCAGGGCTATGTCAGCCGGTTCGCGGGCGTGGTCGATACGGTGTCGGTCACCGTCAGCCTCAGCGGCTACGGCACGGCTATCTCCGTGATGGCGCCGCCCGCCGGGCAGACGAGCGGCATCGACTCGCCGTCGGGGCGGTATCTCTTCGCCGACGGTGCCGCGGCGACAAGCGCGGGGGCAACGGGCGGCAGCGGTGGCGTGATCTATGGAGCGGGCGGCGCAGGTGGCGTCGGCGGCAAGGGCGGTGACGCGGGCTGGATCGGCACCGGCGGCGCGGGTGGCGCCGGCGCCGTTGGCGTGCCGGGTGGCACGGGCGGCAGGGGCGGCATCATTTACGGTTCTGGCGGCAGGGGCGGCTCGGGTGAGATTGGCGCGACAGGGCTGGCCGGGAGCGTTGGAACGGCGGCGAGCGGACCGGGTGCGGCCGGAGGCAATGGCGGCGTGGGCGGCACCGGTGCGACGGGCGGCATCGGCGGCGTGGGTGGTGCCGGGAGTTCCGTGTTTGGAAGCGGCGGCAACGGCGGCACAGGTGGCTCC
>JBPCTA010000301.1:0-9028 GCA_051006595.1 Pirellulales bacterium | reverse complement strand
AAGGCTGCGGGAAAGCATGTCATCAACATCGCCGTCGACGGCCAATCGGTCCCCGTGACCATGTTTCCGCCAGAAGGTCGATGGCGATCTTGGTACGCCTACTGGAAGGGGCTCACGAACAGGGTCTCAACCCGCACCAGAGACCTCACGAAGGCCGTCGAGGTCGTGACCGCGATGCTGAACGGTTCCGATCCCTCTCCGGCGGCGACCCTCACGGACGACGAGTTGATCGAGATCCAGAGGCGTCATTTCGAGACGCAAGGGGTCGGGCGTAAAAAGCCAAAGTCCAGCAAAGCGAGCTTGAGGGAGGTCCTCTCCGCCATCGCGGCATTCCAGATTCACTCTGGCCTCTCTCCGATCTCGGTGGCCACTGCGGCCGACTGCGAACAGTTCATGAAGAAGGCACTAACCCTTCCCAGGAACTGGCGTCAGGCTCACTCCAAGATCGCGACTCCGTTGAGTCCGTTCACCGTCTACAAGTGGCTCGGGGCCCTCCAGGGGGCGTTCCAGCGGGCGAACCGCAACGCGGGCCGGGCCTGCATCCGCAGCGTGGTGCCTGCGGAGCGTCTCCTGACCACCAACCCCTGGAATGAGTTCGCCTGGATTCCGAAGCCGGAGGCCACGGTCAGGCATTTCACCGGCGAGGAACTCGTCGACTTTCTTGCCCACCTTCGGACTGCGTGGCCAACGGTGACGGCAGGCGAGTTGATGCTCAAGGTATTTCTGTGGTCCTGGGGACGACGCCAAGAGGTCGCAGGTCTTACCTGGGACGCTCTTCGGCTCGTGGACGACGAGTGCCACCTGTTCATGGCCGGTAAGTGGCGAGTCGAGAAGTGGTTCCGAATTCCAAGGCCGGTGTACGACGAACTACTGGCCCACCGAACCTCCAGCCCCTTCGTCTTCGCGGCATGGAGCGATCAACTTCGCTCACATCACATCAGCCAGGGACGAGCCGACATCGCCGCGAAGATCCGGGGGTATAGCCCGGAGAACGCCGGTCGTTGGTTCTACGAGCGAATGTCCAACTGGTCCGAGGGCGAAGGCACCGTCCACATGCTCCGCAAGACGGCGATGAGGTTCGCCCGGATCGGCGAGGATCTGAGCGAGGCGGTGGCACGGGACGCCAGCGTCACGACCGCGGTAATGCTTGGCCATTACGCCCCGGACCACGACCCCGAGATGCGGGCGAAATCCAACCGGATGTTCCGCCGGATCCGCGATGGGTTTGGGATCGAGGTGGCAAAGGCCTTCGGCTACGAGCAGTCCCCGACCGAGGCGTTGGAGCAGCGGCTTCGGGAGGCAACCCTGGCGAAGGACTGGGAACTGGTCGGGCGTCTCTCCGCCGAACTCGCCCGTCAGGGTCGCCAGGCAGGCTGACCCTACACCTGAATCGCTCCGGCCCCTAGCGTGGCCTCTGACGGGCTTGGGTTACTCGAGCCGCTACACCCGCCCAGCACCCCTGTGGCGGCCCCATGTCGGAACGATGGTCCCCAGGTCGGAACCGCCCCCCGGAGAGCCCCGCCCTGCCTCTCAGCAGGTACATTTTTGTGAAAACTTGTGAAATCAATCGGGGGCGACGAAACCGAAACGCGAAAACCCTTGTTTTCAAGGGTGGCTAACGGGACTCGAACCCGCGACCCTCGGTACCACAAACCGATGCTCTAACCAACTGAGCTATAGCCACCGTGCACGAGGAATATAGCACATTTGGCGGCTGGTCCATGCGCCGCGGCCACGTCCGCGATCGACCGTGATTTCCCACGATTCCCCGCGGACGTTCTGCCGCCTCGTCACGCCGACACCCCAGGATGCCAGGGTCACTCGCGCCGCCGGGAATCGATCAGGATCGTCACCGGGCCGTTGTTGATGAGCGCGACCTGCATGTCGGCCGCAAACACCCCACGTTCGGGCCGGCGGCCGATCGCCGATTCGAGAACCGCGAGAAAATGCCCGTAGAGCGGCACGGCTTCCTCCGGCCTGGCGGCCCGGGTGAATCCCGGCCGATTCCCCTTCGCCGTGTCGGCGAACAGCGTGAACTGGCTGACGACCAGCGCATCGCCGGCCACATCGACCACGTTCCGGTTCATCCTGCCCTCGGCGTCGGGAAAGATCCGCAGCTGGGCGATTTTGCCCGCGAGCCAGTCGGCATCGGCACGCTCATCGCCGACCTCCACGCCGAGAAGCACGAGCAGACCCGTCGCGATCCGAGCGACCTCGTCGCCGGAAATCGCCACGCTCGCTTCCGACACCCGTTGCACGACGGCCCGCATGGCCACCAGTCTAGCCGTCCGCAGGAAATGCCCTCCGGGCGGTAAAAAAGTTCTCTGGGCCGCGGCCGTGGTCTTCTTTAGAGTTTCACTCTCCGGAACTCCTCATGCCGATCACCATCTCTACCACGCCGCTTGCCGCGGGCCGCGGCTGCGTCAACGACGTCGCGATGCTCGCCACGGCGATCCCGCTCTTCCCAGTGGACCGCGTGATGCGGCTGGCCGACCTCGCCGCGGCCCGCTCGTCGGCGGCGGTGCGGATCGGCTGGGCAGCGGTTTTTCTCAAGGGCTACGCGGTCGTGGCCCGGGAGACTCCCGCGCTTCGCAGCTGGCTTGCCGGGGCCGTCACGGCCCGAATGGCGACGAGTTCCGAAAGCGTGGCCGTGCTCGCCGTCAACCGCATCGAAGCGGGTGTTGACCGACTCTTCTTCGCCCGGCTGCCACACCCGGATACCACACCCCTGCCCCGCCTTCAGCAGGCGATCGACCGCTTTGCGACCGAGCCCACCGCGGACATCTTCAGGCGGCAGTTGCAGCTGGAGTCGGTGCCAGGCTGGCTCCGGCGGACGATTCTGCGGTGGAACATGCGATCCTGCTCGCCCAAACGAGTGACGCGGATCGGCACCTTCAGCCTGTCCACCCTCGCCGGATTTGGCGCGACCAATCGCTTCCATCCGACGATCTGCACCACAAGCCTCGCCTACGCGCCGCTCGACGCCGACGGCCGCTGCCTCGTGACGGCCATCGCCGATCATCGCGTGCTCGACGGCGCCGCGGTCGCCCGCGCGCTGGCCCGGCTCGAGGAGGTGCTCACGGACGAGATCGCCGCCGAACTCAGGTCGCTTCAGGCCGCCCCTGATGAAGCCGCCGCCTGATCTCGGCGAGCCGCTCGGCCAGGTCGCGCTCCAGCCCCCGATCGGTCGGCTCGTAGTATCGCCGGTCGACGCCGAGATAATCCTGGGAGGCGATGCCGTCGGGGGCGTCGTGTGCGTATTCGTAGCCCTGCCCATGGCCCAGCCGCTTCGCGCCGGCATAGTGCTTGTCTTGCAGATGCCGCGGCACTGGCAGCACAGCCTGCTCCCGAACGTCGCGCCGCGCGGCCCCGATCGCCACGGTGCAGGCGTTGCTCTTGGGAGCGAGCGCCAGGTAGATCACCGCCTGGGCAAGCGTGAGCTGGCATTCGGGCAGGCCCACGAACTCGGTCGCCTGCATCGCGGCCACCGCGATCATGAGGCCGCGTGGGTCGGCATTGCCGATGTCCTCGCTGGCGAGGATCACGAGCCGACGGGCCAGGAATCGCACGTCCTCGCCGCCTTCCAGCATCCGCGCCAGCCAGTAGAGGCCCGCGTCGGCGTCGCTCCCCCTGATGCTCTTGATCAGCGCGCTTGCGCAGTCGTAATGCGTGTCGCCGGAATCGTAGGCGATCGCCTTCCGCTGCACGCTCTCGCGGGCGAGGGCGAGCGTGAAGGCCAGCGGACGTTCCGGGCTCGACAGCACGCCCACCTCCAGCGCGCCGAGGGCCCGCCGGGCGTCGCCGTCGGACGTCTCCGCGAGAAACTCGCGGGCGGCCGTCTCGAGCATCACCCGCTCGCTGCCGAGCCCATGCTCGCGGTCGGCCACGGCCCGATCGAGGATCTCGCCAACGTCGTCGTTGGAGAGGCTCTCGAGTTCGAAGATCCGGCTACGGCTGACGAGGGCCGAGGTCAGCGCGAAGAAGGGATTTTGGGTGGTCGCGCCGATGAGCGCGATCACGCCATTTTCGACGTCAGGGAGGAGCACGTCCTGCTGCGCCTTGTTGAAGCGGTGGATCTCGTCGATGAAGAGGCACGTCCGCTGGCCGTCGTCTTCGAGCCGTCGCCGCGCCGCCTCGAGCACATCACGAACATCCTTCACGCCCGACGCCGTGGCGGAGAGCTCCACAAACCGCCGCTTCGTCTCGTGGGCGATGATCTCGGCCAACGTCGTCTTGCCCACGCCCGGCGGACCGTAGAGGATCACCGAGCCCAGTCGGTCGGCTTCGATCAGTCGCCGCAGGAGCATTCCCTGCCCCACGATCTTCGCCTGGCCCACGTAGTCGGCGAGCCGCCGCGGCCGCATCCTTGCCGCCAGCGGCGCGGCGCGGGCCACGTTGGCGGCCCGGGAGGCGGAGAAGAGATCGGCCATGCGTGCCTCAGGCTGCAAGCGGTCAGCCCGTCCAGACAAACTCGATCGCCGCATCGATGTCGGGATGCAGGCTCTTGTGAACGGGGCAGGTGTGGGCCGCCTCTTCGAGCGCCGCCCGCCGGGGATGATCGGCGGGCAGGGGAATGGTGAGCCTCGTGCGGAGCGACGCGATCCGACGCGGCGGCGTCTGGGTCATTTCCTTGACCGTCTCGGCCTTCATGCCGACCACATCGAGGCCGTGACGTTCGGCCACGATACCCAGGATCGTCATCATGCAGGCCCCCAGAGCCGTGGCGACGAGATCGGTCGGCGAGAAACTCTCCCCCTTGCCGTGATTGTCCACGGGCGCGTCGGTGACGAGCGTGGTGCCGGAAGGACCATGCGTGCCGCGGCAGCGGAGGCCGCCTTCGTAGACGGACGAAAGGGTGACCATGGGTGACGCGATCCTGAGTGGGCAACGGGGCTGACAAACGAGCTCTCATCCTACACCGCGGCGCGGCTAGGATGATGGCATTGTTCCCGTGCTCGAGGGTGTCGTCGCCGCGATGGGATTTCGTTCACTTCAGGCCTGCGTTGAGGCCCTCCGGCATGAATCGGCCCGCGGCCCGCTGGCACGGCGGCAGCTCGTCACCGTCGATCATCCCGTCGATCCACATCTCGAAATCGCCGAGATCCAACGTCGGCTGTTTCGCGCCGGCGGACCGGCGGTGCTGTTTACGAAGCCCCGCGGGTCTGACTTTCCGATCCTGACGAATCTCTACGGCACGCGGGCAAGAATCGAGCGGATCTTCGCCGACACGCTCGACCGGGTGAAGCGGCTCGTCGAACTCAAGATCGATCCTACGGCGGCGCTCCAGAAGCCGTGGCGCTACTGGCGGTCGCCCATCGACGCCCTGTCGATGCTGCCCCGGCGAGTCCGGACGGGCCCCGTGCTCGCCCGCCATATTCCCTTGTCGCGGCTGCCGCAGGTGGTGTCGTGGCCGGGCGACGGCGGCCCCTTCATCACCCTCCCGGCGGTCTATACCGAGCATCCCGCCGCGCCGGGCACGGGGCAGTCGAACCTCGGCATGTATCGGGTGCAGCTGGCTGGCAACGCCTACGAACACGATCGCGAGACCGGTCTTCATTACCAGCTCCATCGCGGGATCGGCGTGCATCATGCGGCGGCGCTGAAACAGGGCGTGCCGCTCAAGGTCGCGATCTTCGTGGGCGGCTCCCCGGCGATGGCGGTGTCGGCCGTGATGCCGCTGCCGGAAGGTCTCCCGGAGCTCACCTTTGCGGGTGTGCTCGCCGGGCACCGCTTCCCGATGATTCGCCGCCCGGGCGGCCCCGCGATCTATGCCGATGCTGACTTCGTGATCGAGGGCACGATCGATCCCGGTGCCACGAAGCCGGAGGGGCCCTTTGGCGATCATCTCGGCTACTACGCTCGCCAGCATGCGTTTCCGGTGCTGCGGGTCGATCATGTCTGGCATCGGGAAGGAGCGATCTGGCCGATCACGGTCGTGGGCCGGCCGCCGCAGGAAGACACGCTCTTCGGCTGGCTCGTGCATGAACTCACCGGGCCGGTGATCCCCACGGTGCTGCCCGGCGTGACGAGCGTGCATGCCGTGGATGCCTCGGGCGTGCATCCCCTGCTTCTCGCCGTGGAGAGCGACCGCTACTTGCCCTGGAAGCCCACGAATCGGCCAGCCGAACTCCTCACGCAGGCGGCGGCGATCCTCGGCCAGGGGCAGTTGTCGCTCGCCAAATACCTGTTCATCGTGGCGGGTGACGATGCCCCCGGACTCGATGCCCACGACGTCGTGCCCTTCCTCGGCCACCTGCTCGAGCGGGCCGACTGGACCCGCGACTGCCACTTCCACACGGAAACCACGATCGACACGCTCGACTATTCAGGCAGCGGATTCAACCGGGGCTCGAAGCTCGTCGTTGCGGCCCGTGGCCCTGCAATCCGGCAGCTCCCCCGCGAGTTGCCGGCGGACATTCCCTTGCCCGTTGGCTTTCGCCACCCGCGGCCGTGCCTGCCGGGCATCGTGGCCATCGAAGGGCCGCCGATCGAGCCCCGGCCGACGCTCGAGGTGGCGACGGACGCCGCGATCTGGAACGCGGCCCATGACGCCGCCTGGAGCGGCGACGTGGAGCGGTTTTGTGCGGCGATCGGGCCGGATCATCCGCTCCGCGAGTGGCCGCTCATCGTGATCGTCGATACCAGCGGCTTCGCGGCTGCCAGCCTCGAAAACTTCCTCTGGACCACGTTCACGCGGTCGAATCCCGCGGCCGACGTCCACGGCATCGATGCCTTCACGCACCAGAAGCACTGGGGATGCCGCGGCCCGCTCGTGATCGACGCCCGGCTCAAGCCCCATCACGCCCCGCCGGTCGAGGAGGATCCGGCCGTCACCGCCGCGGTCGATGCGGTCTGTGCCCGCAGCGGACCACTCGGCGACCTCGGGCTTTGAGCTCGCGGGCGTGGGTTGTGAAAGCCGACCGGCCGTAAGGCCGCGGGCAAACCGCTCCACTTCGAACGCCGAACTAGGCCGAGATCGAGGCGATCCGGATCTTGGTCGCGAGCGACCGGTGGCCCGTTCGGCGACGGTAGTTCTTTCGGCGGGCGAACTTCTGCACAAAGATCTTCTCGCCCTGCACGAGCCCGAGCACCTCGGCCTTGACCGTGGCGCCCTTCACCTTCGGCTTGCCGATCGTGAGTTGCCCCGCCTTGCTGACCGCGAGCACATCGTCAAACACCACCTCGCTGCCAGCCGGGACATGGCGGAAGTCGATTTCGATTTCCTGACCCTCCATGACGCGATACTGGCGGCCGCCGTCGACGACGATGGCGTAGTTGTGGGCTGCGCCCTGCATGCTGGCGGTGGATTCGGTGGTGGTGGCCTTGGCCATGGCTCTGATCCGATGAATGGCGGGGATAACTGCGAAACCGAGCCCTGTACGATATCGCGGCCCGAGGGTCGGGTCGAGAGGGTCTGCTGGACCCCGAAAATAACGGCATCCCATGCCCCAACAGGCCCGCTGCGGAGATCCTCATCATGGCCCATGCAGCCCTGCCCCCCACCCGCACGGTGCTCCTGGATCGCCTGCGATCGGCCGACCCCTTCGACCTCGTCGTGGTCGGTGGCGGGGCCACGGGGCTGGGTGTCGCCGTCGACGCGGCGGCCCGCGGGTTCTCGACGCTTCTGGTCGAGGCCGAGGACGTGGCCAAAGGCACCTCGAGCCGGGCCACGAAGCTGGTCCACGGGGGCGTGCGGTATCTCGCGCAGGCCAATGTCGCGCTCGTCCGCGAGGCCCTGCGGGAGCGGCGACTGATGCTCGACAACGCACCGCACCTGGCCCAGCCCCTGCCCTTCGTCGTGCCCGCCTACGGCCTGCGTGGGCGGCTCTGCGAGCTTCCTTTCTATGGCGTTGGCTTGGCAATCTATGAGTCGCTCTCGGGCTCGCAGCGTCTTGGCCACGTGGGGCTGCTTGGCCGGCGCGGCACGCTCGAGGCCGCGGCCGGTCTTCGCGCCGAGGGACTCGTGGGCGCGATCCGCTACTGGGACGGCCAGTTCGACGATGCCCGCTTCGCCGTCGCCCTCGCTCGCACGGCGATCCGCGAGTCGGCCACAGTGATCACCTACTGCCGGGTCGTCGGGCTCGTTCATGATCGCGACCGCGTAGCTGGCGTGACGCTCGAGGATCGCGAGACAGGCACGCAGTTCGCGGTACGAGCCCGCTGCGTGGTCAATGCGACCGGCGTCTGGGTCGATGGCCTTCGCCATGTCGACGAGCCCACGGCGGCCGATCTCGTGTCGCCGAGCCAGGGCGTGCATCTGGTGGTCGATCGCGAGGCCTTTCCGTCAGCCAGCGCGATGCTCGTGCCGAAGACCGCCGATGGCCGGGTCTTGTTCGCCGTACCGTGGCTCGGCAAGGTGATCCTCGGCACCACCGACACACCGCGTCATGACCTGCCACTCGAGCCGCGACCGTTTCACGAGGAGATCGACTTCATCCTCACCGAGGCAGGCCGGCGGTTCGCCACGACGCTCTCGCGGGCGGACGTGCGGTCGGCCTGGGCCGGCCTGCGACCGCTCGTGAAGCCCGCGGCTGGCTGCGGCGACACGAAGCGGATCTCCCGCGAACATCTGGTCGAGGTCTCGCCTCACGGCCTCGTCTCGGTGACCGGCGGCAAGTGGACGACCTATCGCGCGATGGCGGAGAGCGTGCTGGCCGCCTGCTTTTCGCACGGCCTGCTGCCGCCGCGGCCCGCCGGCGTGACCCGCACCCTGCGGCTGGTCGGCGCGCCGCACCCGGCAGCAGCCACGGTGCCACTCGCGGCGCCGCCGGGCCCGCATCTCTACGGCAGCGAAGCCCCGCTGCTCGAGTCGCTGCCCGGATCGGGCCAGATGCTGCTTCCGGGCTTCAGCGAGGCGATGGTGCGATTCGCGGTGCGGCATGAGTTTGCCAGGACCGTCGAAGACGTGCTCGCGCGGCGGTCGCGATGGCTGTTTCTCGACGCCCGACTCGACGCGACGGCGGCCGATGCCGTCGCGGCGATCATGGCCGATGAGCTCGGGCCAGACTTCGACTCTGCCGCCTCAGCC
>JBPCTA010000300.1:0-15760 GCA_051006595.1 Pirellulales bacterium | reverse complement strand
TGGCGGCGGAGCAGCGACGGTTGATGGCGACTTCATCTTCGACCTGTCGGCTGCAGGCACGACGCTTGGCGACAACTGGGCGATTCTCGACGTCGCCAGCCTGACGGAGACCTTCGGCAGCACCTTCACCGCTTCGAGTACTCAGGGATCGTTCAGCGATCTCGGTGGCGGCCTCTGGCAGATCGTGGAAAACGCCGCGACGTACCGCTTCAGCACCACCAACGGTGTGCTGCAGGTCGTGCCGGAGCCGACGGGCATCGTCGCCGTGCTCAGCGGGCTGGGGATACTCGCCGTCTTCAGTCGCCGCAGGGCGTAATCCGCGGGAACCAGTGCGGAAGCCATGGTTTCCCTCAAGGATTCCCGGATTTCCCTCAAGGATTCCCGGAGGCGGGGCCGAACCGACCGGAGGCGGGCGTCGTACGACGGGGCAGGCTAGTCTTGTTGTGGCAGCGATTTGCGTCGGACACCGATTCCTGTCGCACACAGGGCCGGGCTGACTCACGATTCCGGAAGGCTCCCATGCCGTCGAGACCGCCGCCGAGCCTCCGTGCGGTCGTGCCGTGGCTGGCGACGTGGCTGACGGTCGCCGCCGCCACGTGTGCGGGAGTTGGTGACGGACAGGCCGCGCTGTCCTACACGATCGGTGGCACCTGGGACACCGCTGCCCGGCAGGCGGCCGCCGATGCGGCCCTGCGCGCCGCAGTCGACCGATACAACGCGTTCGGTGACTTCGGCAACGCGAACGTCTGGGTCTACTACAGTTCCGGCATCCCGACCGCCCAGGCGAGTTGGGGGGGAAGCATGGGCTTCGGCGGCACCTGGCCTGCCGAGCGGGTCACCATGCACGAGATGGCCCACTATCTGGGACTGCCGGGGGGCAGTTGGTCGACCCTGTTCGCGAGCGGAACCTGGAGCGGCCCGCGGGGAGCGGCGCTCGTGAAGCAGTTCGACGGCGAGCAGGCGGTGATCGCTGGCGACTCGGCCCACTTCTGGCCCTACGGTCTCAACTATGACAGCGAGGGAACCGAGATCGGCAAACAGCGACAGGTGGCGATGGTCTATGCGATGCGGGCCGACCTGGGCATCGGCACGACCGCGCCAGCCTCCACCGCCACGGTCGTGGCCGCCACGGGAAGCGACCCTGTCGGCGAGTCATGCTTCAACTACCAGACGCGGTGGAGTGACGCCCACTTCGCCCATTCGGCCGCGGCGTATTCCTCGGGCGACTACGGCCTCCGCACCCCCGCCAGCGGCAGCAGCTTCACGTTCGCCGGGGATTCACTGACGATCGACAACCGCAACGACCCAAACGGCGGGCTGCTCTTCAAGGGATCGGGCACCACGGCGATCCCCCGTATCCACCGCCTCGTCCTCGACGGTGGCTGGATTCACCAGTATACGGCCACCGCCGACGTAATGCAGTTGGCGGGGCGGCTTACAGTCGCGTCAAACTCCACGATCCACGCCAAGCAGGGCGACATCGCGATCGACTCGACGATCTCGGGCTCGGGAAGCCTCACGATTCCGGCGACCGACTCTCCCACCCAGGACGCGCGGTACGTGCGCTTTCGCGCCATCGACAACAGCTTCACCGGCAGCATCGACGTGGGCGGGCGGTTCGAACTGGCCGCGGGGTCGCTGCAGCGGTTTCTCATCCGGGCCGGCGGCACATCGAATGCGATTACGGGCGCCACGGCCGGACGCGTGCGGCTCAACGGAACGATTCGCCTCGATGCCGCCGGCGTCGCGATGCCGGCGGGTGCGACATGGTCGCTCGTGTCGGCGGCGAATGCGACCTACGGCGAGTCGTTCACGGTGGATGGATTCACCGCCGATGCCGGCAGCTGGTCGAATGGCCGCGGTGTGGTGTTCACGCCCGCCACGGGCCGCCTGAGCTCGGTCGCGGAGCCCGTGCGGGCGATCTGGACGGGCGGCACGTCGGCATCGTGGAACGCGGCGGGCAACTGGGCCGAGGCGTCGGTCGTCTCGGGTCGCCAGCTCGTGTTCGGCGCGGCCGGTTCGAGCGGCACGACGCTCACCGACAATCTGATGACTCCAGCCACACATTCGATCGCGGGCATCCGCTTCACGGCCGACGCACCGGCCTACACGATCAACCCCTCGCTGTCAGTCAACGGCTTCGCGCTCACGGCCGGCGTGATCAACGAGAGCACGAGCCTGCAGACACTGGCCGAAAGCATCGCCGTGGCCCAGGAGCGGACGGGGCTGACCACCGCGGCGGACGGCGGAGATCTGCGACTCACAGGACGGATCAGCGGCGCCGGCGGGATCGCCAAGCGGGGTGCCGGCATCCTCACGCTCGCCGGAACGAGCACCTATACCGGATCGACCAGAGTTGACGGGGGCACGCTCGTGCTCACGGGGCAGTTGGCCTCCACGAGCCGGCTGGCGATCGCGGGGGGCACTTTCGCCCATGCCCGGCCCGGTGGGAGTGGCCAGGCGTTTGGAGGTCTGGCCGTTTTTGCTGGCGACTCGACAGTCGCGGTGATATCCGGCTCGGGGACGGTCTCTCTCGGCGCCATCACCCGATATGACGGCGGCGCGGTGACGTTCGAGCCAGGTGCGGGGGCGATCACCACGACCTCGCCCATCACCAACGGCATCCTCGGGCCGTGGGCGGTGGTCGGCAGCGGCACCGCCGCGAGATACGCAACGACGATCGGTGGCACGATCGCCGCCGATGCTTCCGCCACGATCGTGAGCGGCTCAGGGGCGTTTGGTGACGTCCCATCGGGCGACACCGGCGGCGTGAACTACGCCATCACGTCGGGCGGGGTGTTCGCGGCCATGGGCCTGTCCCGTAGCGTCAACACGATCACCAGCCGGGGAGCCGGGTTTCTCCAGGCGGCCACCAGCCCGACCACGCTCACGGTCAATGGCCTCCTCAACGCCGGCTCCGGACCGATGATCATCGGCGGATCCACCCGGCTCGGCGTGGTCTTCGGCAGCGGCCGCGAACTCGTCGTTATGGCGGAATCGGCCGCCGTGTCGCTCCTCCACGGCGTGGCCGACAATCCGGCCGGTGCCAGCAGTCTCACCAAGGCAGGGCCGGCGACCCTCGTGCTGGCCGGCACCAGCACCTACACGGGTCGGACGACCGTGGCGAGCGGCACTCTCCAAATCGGCAACGGCGCTGCCGTGGCGTTTGTGAGTCCGGCGATCACCAACGAAGGCACGCTCGCGTTCGCCCAGGCAAATGCCCTGATCTACGACGGCGGGATCTCCGGCCGGGGCAGCCTCGTGAAGGCCGGCTCGGGCCGACTGACGCTCACAGCCCCGTCGGCGTTCGACGGCCCCATCACGGTGACGACCGGCACGCTGACGCTTACGGGAGACGGCACGCTCGGACCGCTCGGCGAGCATTCGGGCGGCCTGTCCATCGCCACCAATGCGACGTTCCACTATCAGGGCACCGGACTCGAGCGATTCCGTGGCCCCTTGAGCGGCAACGGCACCCTCTTGATCTCGAGCGGCTCCGTCGCGCTGGCCGCCGCCAACCCCCTGTCGGGCAGCGCGGTCGTGTCGGCCGGAAGCACGCTGCTCGTCGAGCATCCGCAGGCCCTGGAACTCAGCCGCCTGGTGTCGGTGCCGGGTGGCCGGGTCGCCCTTCCGGCAACAAGGGCCGTTGATACGACGATGCGGAGCCTCTCGGTCACGGCCGGCGGCGTGGTCGACGTCGGGGCGGGCCGCGTGGACGTGGCGACGGGGGGCTTGAGCCAGGCGCAGGTACAGTCGCTGCTCACGGCCGGTCGGGCGGATGGCTCCTGGAACGGTTCATCGGGCATCGTCTCCTCAGCAGTCACGGCCGCCGTCGCCTCAACCACACCTCGCGCCGTGGGCTGGCTTGTGCGCGACGACGGCGGCGTCACCTTCGGCTACGCGGCCCCGGGCGACACGAACCTCGACGGGATGATCGATCTCCTCGACGCTGCCCGCTTGCTTGCCGGTGGATAGTTCCTCACAGGCGACCCAGCGACGTGGGCTGATGGTGACTTCAACTACGACGGGATCGTCGACGTGATGGATATGGCCGATTTTCTATCGACCGGGCTGTTCAACGCCGGCGGGTATGCCCCAGTGGCCACACCGGCATTCGTCGCCGTTCCGGAGCCCACGGACGGGTGGTGGATGCTGCCCGCCCTCATCGCCGGCAGCATCCGGCGACAGAGACGGTGACGCATGCGTCGCTCGCTTCCGACATCGGTCGCCGTGGTCGCCATCGCGTGGCTGGCGACCTGCCTCGCTCCCCGCGGGGCCGAGGCACAGCTGTCGGGCGTGCTCGGGGCCCATGACCCATCCACGGTGCTCACTGAGAACGGCCGCTTCACCTACTTCGCCACCGGCGACCTCCTGGCGACGCGCACTTCGACGAATCTCTCCACCTGGTCGGCCGGACCGGCGGCGTTGGCCTCGCTCCCCTCGTGGATTCCCGCCGCCGTTCCCGGCTACGCCGGGCAGTCGCTCTGGGCGCCCGACGTGATCAAGCTGGGCGACACCTACCACCTCTATTACTCGGCCTCGATCTGGGGCACCAAACTCTCCGCCATCGGGCACGCGACGAGCCCCACACTCGACCCGTCGGCTGCCAACTATGGCTGGACCGATCGGGGCATGGTCATCGGCTCGAACCACGGGAGCCCCTATAACGCGATCGATCCGGCACTGCTGCGTGACCAAACGACCGGCCGCCTGTGGATGTCCTGGGGATCCTTCAACTCCGGAATCTACGTCAAGGAACTCGATCCGGTGACGGGCACGCCCTTGTCGGCGAGCCCGGGCGTCAACGTGGCGGCGCCGGGGCCCACGCCTGAGATCGAAGGCTCGTCCCTCGTGCAGCACGACGGGATGTACTACCTGTTCGTCAACTGGGGCGGCTGCTGCGCCGGAGTGAACAGCACCTACAACATCCGCGTCGGCCGCAGCGCGAGTCCCACCGGTCCGTTCCTCGACCGCGATGGAACGAACCTGCTCGCCGGAGGCGGCACGCTGTTTCTCGACGACGACGGCCCGCAGATCGGACCGGGGCACTTCAGCCTCACGACCGCCGGAGGCCGCGATCAGTTCAGCTACCACTATTACAACGGGGATGCCAACGGAGCTCCCACGTTCGCGCTGCGTGACCTCTCATGGTCCGCAGACGGCTGGCCGCTCGCGGGCCCCGTGGCCTCGCAATGGAAAGGAGGCGGAAGCGGCACCTGGTCGGCAGCAGGCAACTGGTCATCGGCCGCCATACCCGACGGGATCGGTCAGCTCGCGACGATTGAGGTTGGATCAGGCCTGACCACCGTCACGCTGCCTGCGGCCGGGGTCACCGTCGGCACGATCAACTTCCGTGGTGCCGGCCTGGGCCGCATCGCCACGGCTGGCGGCCGCCTCGCGCTCGACGCGGCCACCGGCCAGATCGCCACGCTCAACGTTGCCGACGGCAGCCATCTGGTACAGGCCGCCGTCGTGGCGGCAGATCCGCTCGGAGTCAACGTCACGCCCATCGCGAGCACCCTCACCATCTCGGGCAGTCTCACGGCGCCGCGGCTCTCGAAGTATGGACAGGGAACGCTCACCGTTGGCGGTTCGGCCGCGATCGCCGGCTCGGTCTTCGTGAAGCGGGGCACGCTCGACCTCACCGGCACGATTGCCACGGCTTCGTTCTCGAGCGTCGGCCAGATCCTCGGCGACACGGCCGCCATGACCGTTCGCGGGACCGGACGTTTCGCGTCGGTGGGCGATCTCAATATCGGTGACACCGGCGATGCCTCCACGGCAGCCAGCGGCACACTCGCCATCCAGGATCAGGCGACAGTCACCGTCACCGGTGGTGGACTCTTCGTGGGGTCGGGCTTTTCCGCCAACACCCGTGCGGATGGCCACGTCATCCAGACCGGCGGCACGCTCACCGTCACCAACGCCGCCGACGGATCCTTCGTCGTCGGCGGCCGGGGCTCGAGCCTCGCCACCGGACGCTATGACCTCGATGGCGGTGCGGTGATCGCCGCCACCAACGTCTTCGTCGGCGGCCGCGGCCAGGGCACGGTCGAACAAGCCGGGGGCAGCTTTACGGCCAACTCGTACCTCTCGATCGGCCGCTTCGCGGGGAGCGTCGGCCAGTGGACGATTGTCGGGGGCACCCTCGCCCAGACCGGCTCAACGCTCCGATTGATCGTGGGCGAGGAGGGGCAGGGCCTGCTCAGCGTCCGCGACACCGCCAGCGTGCTCTTGAGCGGCACGCTCCGGCTCGGCCATCAGGCCACGGGGGCCGGCACGCTGCGACTCGACGGCGGCCTCATGAGAACGCCGGCGGTAACCCGGGGCGCAGGCTCGGCGGCGATCGTCTTTAACGGGGGCACGCTCCAGGCCACCCGATCGACGACCGGCTTCCTCGGCGGCCTGACGTCAGCGACCGTGGAGGCGGGTGGGGCGGTGATCGACTCGTCCGGCTTCACCGTCACGATCTCCCAACCCTTGCTCCACGACGCCACGCTCGGTGCCACCGTCGACGGCGGACTGGTGAAACGCGGCTTCGGCACGCTGGCGCTCGCCGCGGCCAACACGTTTGCCGGCCCGACCCGCGTCGAGGCGGGCACCCTCCGAATCGGGCACGACCTCGCCCTGGCCAAGAGTCCTGTGAGCGTGGCGGCCGGCGCGACGCTGGCCATCAACGCCGGTGTGTCGGCGTCGATCCCCTCCCTGTCGATCGCCGGCGGGCGGCTCGACATCGGCAGTGGTCGAGTCACGCTTCCCGCCGGTGGCATTTCGGCCTCCGACCTCGTGGGCCTGCTCCGCGTCGGGCGGGCCGGCGGCGGCTGGAACAGCAGCACGGGGATTGTCTCCACCGCGGCGTCTGCCGCGATCGCCGCGGGCATGCCCCGGGCAGTCGGCTGGATCGAGAAGGCGGACGTCGTGACGATCGCCTTCGCCGCGCCGGGTGACGTCACCCTCGATGGCGTCGTGGATGTCCTCGATGTCGCCACGCTCCTGACCAGCGGTCGATTCGACACTACCATGCCGGCCGTCTGGGCCACCGGCGACTTCACCTACGACGGCGTCTTCGACATCCTCGACGTGTCGGAAGTGCTCGCCGCCGGCGTGTTTCACGGCGGCCCCTACCTCCCGGCGGCGGTCGCGGCCGTGCCGGAGCCGAATGCCCTGCCGCTCCTCGCCGTCATTGCGGCCGGGAGCGTAGCCATCTGCCGCGGCCGCCGGCGACGGTGACGCATGCGACGACGGCCGCCGCCAGGAGTGTCGCGGCCGCCGGTTCGGGCACGGCGACCACCGACGACATCGATAGGGTTGGCTCGGCATACGATCCGCGATTGAACATCCCGCTGGTCAGGAAGACGGAGGCGTCGAGCAGATCGACGAGGCCGTCGCCGTTGAAGTCACCGCGATCCCACGTTCCGCCACTCCCGACGCCGAACAAGCCGCCTGACACGAAGGCCGCCGTGTCGAGCATGTCGATGCTCCCGTCGATATTGATGTCGCCGGCAGCGGCCACCGTGACACGCGCCGACGACGCCGTGTAGGTCACCGCCAACCGCCGTCCGCCACCGAGATCCATGCCGCCGATTCTCGCAAAGGCCCCGGCGAGCGAGCGGCCGGAGACAAACTGCTGGGAGGCAAGCCACGCCGGCGCGAGGTCGGCCGGCAGAGCCAGGTCGAGGACACCGCCACTGATCGCCACGTCACCGGTCGCGGCCACGCTGTCGCCGACCACGGCGGCAGTCGATGCCGCGAGCTCGATGCTCAGGGCCGAACCGGCGGCGAGCGTGAGATTTCCGCCGAGCCACATCGTGCCGGTCGTCGCCGCGATGCCGGGCGCGAGCATACCGCCCCGAAAAACCAATACCGTTCGGAGCGTCCCCGTGCCGCTAACGATGCCGCCACTGTTGACGACCGTGGAGCCGGCGAGCGAGCCGTTGATGGTCAGCCGGCCGGCATTGACGGTCGTCGGGCCGGAGTATGACGAACTCCCGGACAGCGTCAGGGTGCCGGCACCCCGCTTCACGATGCCGCCATCGGCCGTGCCGCCGAGGATGGGGTCGTGGAGCAGCGGCTGAGAGACGGTGACATCGAAGCCGTTCGTGTCGATGATGCAGCCACCGGTGCGAACGAGAGCCTGTGTCACGCCGCCGAGAAACGCCGTGCCGGAGGCGAGCGGCCGCAGCACGCCGCCGGCAAAGACCACCGTGGAGCTGCCCCCGCCCCCGATCAGGCTCCGCGTGGCGAGCGTGCCGCCAGACTGCAGCGTCAGGCTCCCGGAGCCGGCCACGCCGATCGCCAGCGTGTTCGAGACCACCAGGTTGCCGCCAATGACGACGAGCGTCGCCCGGTCGCCGGGCGTGTCTCCGACGGTAGCTGAGGTCATCGATGTCGTTCCGCCGGCGATCGTCATGGTGCCCGGACCGGAGGCTCGGACCATGCCGAGCTGATTCGAGCCGGCAAGGCTCGTGAGCCCGTGGGTGACGAAGGCGGCCGTTCCCGAGATCGCGCCGGCGGAAGTCTCCGTGAACACGGCTGCATCGACGGTGACAGGCGTGCCGGCCAGGACACCGGTGAGCGTCACGGTGCCCGTGTTGATGGTCGTGCCGCCGGTGTAGCTGTTGCGATTGGCGATCGTGAGCGAACCAAGGCCGTTCTTGACGAGCGTGCCGGTGCCCGCGATGCCAGCCGACCCGGTGAGCGTGTAGGCCGTGGCGTTGTGAAAGGTCGTGACCAGTGGCCTCACGTCGCCGTCCGTGCGAACGGTGAACACCGCCGCCGTGTCGTCGAAGACGATCGTGTCGGAGTCGGCATAGTCGGTGGCGGCGGCGTTGAACGTGAGCTTCCAGTTCTTCGGCGAGGCGACCGTTGCGGTCGTCCAGCGGCTATCCACGCCCCCCGTCCAGGCGTAGTGCGACACCGGCACGAGGTTGGCCACGTCGGCACGCGACAGGGCGTAGTCGTAGATCCGAAAATCGTCGAGCACACCGTTGAACAGGGGATCGGCATACTGCGACTTGCCCAGGTAGTTGCGGGTTGGATTCACGCTGCTCGGATCGAGGGTGATCCGGCCGGCAACCCGCGGCCCGCCGTCCACGTAGAGCACGCCGGTGTTGCCCGAGAGCGTCACGGCCAGATGCACCCACTGGTTCGTGGGCAGGGCCGACGTTTCGAGGATCTGCTCGCCCGTGCCGCTCGCGGTCGTGATGGCGAATCGCATCGTGCCATCGCCCGAGGAGGGCGTGAGGAACAGGTAAGAGTTCGTGTCATTGCCAAAATCGAAGATCCGCTGCCAGCTGCCGCCACCGTTCCACTTCACCCAGGTGGAGAGGGTGATGTCGGTGCTGCTGGCCACACCCGCCGGGAGCGTGGCATAGGTCGAGGAGCCATTGAATGACACGGCCGTCCCTTCGGCCACCGTGGGGCCGGCCACGTAGGTGGCGGCACCGGTGATCGTGGCATGGCGGCTTCCGGCCGAATCGGCGGCATTGCCCTGAAAGTCATAGCGGGCCTGCAAGGAGCCCGTGGGAGCCGGGTTCGAGAGCACGAACTGCCACTGCTGGCCCGCGGAGCCGTCGAGCGACTTCTGATACGCACGAGCCGGGCTTCCCGTCAGGTATTTCCCGCTGTTGCCGTTGCGAAGGAAAAAGGCTCCCTGGCCCGCCGTCTCGATCGTCCAGACCTGCGGCAGGGCATCGCCGGCTCCCCATTGCTGCGCGACCCCACCGTCAGCGAGCGAGGCGTTGGCCAAGTCGAGCGCGATGCCGCTGTTGGCGTTGAGGACGGTGTAATAGCCGTCTTCACTCCGCCTCACATTCCAACGCTGGGCCAGCCCGCCGGTGTCGGTGGCGGCGTTGACGGCGCCGCCGTTGACGAGCGAATCCCCGGCCACCTGGAGCACCTGTCCTGAGCCACGATTCACGATCGTCCAACGATTGCCGTCGAGCGAGGTTCCCTGGCCGATCGCGTCGCTGCCGAAAGTGATGTCGGTGAAGCCTCCCTGGACGTCACGGGTCGCCGTGGTCATGTATTCGCGGATCGGGCCGATGCCATTGAAATACACGTCCCGATCCGTGCTGACGAGGCGATAGGCCGTCGAGGTTCCCTGCCGTTCGAAGCCCCCGGTGAACGCCTGCAGAGTGCCGGTCGGCCCCCGGTAGACCGCGGCCGCCGTCTCGGTGCCGCGGTTCTCGGCATAGCCGAGCCGCACGCCGTCGGAGGCCTGGACGAACTGGCCGCGGGCGTTGAGTGCCGGCCCCCACCAGATGGCACTCGAGATTCCATATTCGGCACCCATGATGACTTCGGCGAGTCCATGCGGCTCGGGATTGGAGGCCGCGTCGCCCGTGGACCGCACCCGCTGAATGAAATCGATGTACCCAAAGGCCGAGCCGCCGAGTTTGTGGGTCGAACCCACGTTTACCGAGCCGGCGATCTGGTCATACCACCAGGTGTTGGGGCTGAGTGTGCTGGGCCCCACCATATCGGCGTTGGCGAGGAGCGGATCGGCCCGCAGGGTGGCGATGATGCCGCCCACCTGCCCGGCCGTGGGCTGCCCAGGCCAGTAGTCGGGCTCGTTCCAGACTTCGACCGCCCCGACCGAGAGCCCGTGGGCGGTGGAGAGGTATCGCGCCGTGGATTTGATCAGCGCGGCGTAGCGGTCCACCGACACGCCCCCAGCAGGGTCGAGATACCACGAGGCCGTGCCCGCCCCGGTGTCAGGGGTGAGCGAGATCGGCTTGTTGCCTGCCAGTTTCGCGAGCCAGGCGGCATCGTCCACGACGGCCTTTCCCTGCGGCCCGAGCGATCCATCGGCTTGAAGAGCCTCGAACTCGTGAAAGTTGACCCGCACCACGTCGACGTTGGCGGTGCCGCCGAACGTGAGGATGCTCAAGCGGGCGTTGTCGTAACTCGGCCAGGCCGTGTCGTAGCCCCATTCGTCGATCGACTTGTTCACGCCCGCGGACAGCGTGCTGAAAGCGAGCGTCTCGGCGGCCGGGGCTGCCGCCTCCCGCCAGGCAGTCGCGAGCATCGCGAGCCCGAGAAGACGGCCGCGGACGGACGTCATTCAGTCACCGACTCGCTACCCGAGGCGCTCGTGAGACCGTTCCAGACCACGGGATCGACGTTGTCGTTGAAAAACACGCCCGATCCGTCACAGCGGGAGGCGTTGACGCCGCCCGAGTGTTTGCTGCGGGCGACGATGTACTGGGCCTTGGTGCCATTGGCCTCGACGGCATCGGCCGGCGTGCCGGCTGGCGGCGTCACAGGCTGGGCCGGAGTGCCTCCCGCCGTGACCGGGAGTTTTTGGCTCAGCCAGCCAGCTTGCACGTTGCCCCACCACTCACCCTGTCGGGCGAGCGCGTCGGCATTGGACGCTCCCTGCGCGTTGGGCGTCTTGTAGCCGGTGAAGACCTGGCCGCCGAGCGCCGTCTGCGCGTCGGAATAGGGTCCGCCCCAGGCGGCGGTCTCCGGCAGCACGAGCACCTCCGACATCATCAATGTCTTCGACGTGCCGTCTTTCATCGACGACACTTTCGTGCGCTTGCGGGGAGCGAATGGGGCTCCCAAAAACTGCACCGCGGTGGCACCCGTCCCGATCGCATGCTGACCATAGACCGTGTTGCCCGCGTTGACCACATAGTTCGACCGCACGCGAGCCCACGTCGGAAGCGTCCACTCGTTTCTCTGGAGGCCGATATCACTCGGGCAGGCAGTGGTCGGCACGAAGGTCTTCCGCGCCTGCTCGTTCGTCGCATCGCTGAAAGGCCGCTTGGTGTTGACAATATCGGCAAGCACCTTGTTTTCCATGTACGGCATCACCGGCATGTACCAGCCGTGGTCGTCGTACCAACTGCCCGGGTAGTTGTTGGTGCCGTAGGCCTTGTCCATGTCGGCCTTCGTCCAGTACAGCGCCATCGGCGGTAGTCCCCCCTTGGCGGTCGCGTAGGTGTGCATCGCCAGTCCGAGTTGCTTGAGATTGTTTTGGCACTGGGAGCGGCGGGCCGCCTCGCGGGCCGACTGCACGGCGGGTAGGAGCAGGCCAATCAGTGTGGCGATGATCGCGATCACCACGAGGAGCTCGACAAGGGTGAAACCGCGACGCAAACGGGCAGTGGCTGTCATGGCGGTCGCTGGCATGGTGACGAAACGGACGGTCACGGGCGTTCAATCCACGAGATCAAAATCCTGGGTCATCGGTCCCTCGATCGTCAGCGGCACGCCGGCGGCGTAGCGAGCGGGCACGAGCGACTGGGTTTCTTGGTACATCTGCCCAGTGCGGTCGCTCTTGCGGGGCGGCCCGAGCGGCTTGGTGATTTCAAAGAACACCGTGACGGATCCACGTGGGGTTGCCGGGGAGGCGTAATTCCCGCCGGTCACGGCCGCCGACACCGATTTCGCCCCGGGGGTGGTGGGCGTGAAGGAGATGAATGCCTTGGCATCCGTCGGAATTGCCTCCCCGTGGAGGGTGACTGTGCCGGAGACGGGCACTGGCGGAGTTGACCGGCCCCCACAGCCCGTGAGCAGTGTCGCGATCAGCGACAGCGAGACGACGAAACATCCATGTGGCGACATCGGAGACAGGATTCCCCCATACGCAAAGCCCGCGTCGGCGCGCCATCCGCCGACAACACCGCGTGCCGAGCAGAAGTCGAGTCTCGCATGAATTCGTGCATCGTCGCGAGTTCAAAAGAGAAAACCTCAAGCGTTTGGGGCTGAATCTCAAGCGGATCCTGGCGGTGCCTCTCAGAGCAGGTGTTTCGCCCGAGACGCACCGCCATAGCTCATGCAGATGTCCTCATATCTCCATGATTTGGCGGTATTCCAGGGGGGTTCCGGTGCGGTACAGTGACGGAGATCGCGGGAAAGATTGGAAGATTCTCCATCGCTTCGCGCGGTCACAAACTCTTTTGGGGGAGATGGGGTCATGGGGAATTACACGGTAGGCCGCTCGCCAGTTGGCTTCGGCATGCGTCTGGGCCTGTCGATGGCCGCGCTCGCCCTCACGTTGGGAGCGCTGCCCGCCGCCACCCGGGCGGCGACGTGGACCGGGAGCATCGATGCCAACTGGAACACCATCGGCAACTGGACCAGCAACCCAGCCGGCGTCGCCGATACGGTCAACACGGCGACCGGCAACTTTCCCGTCATCGGTTCGGCCCCAACCTTCACGCCGGTCGATCTCTTCGTTGGCACCGGCGCCGGAGCGGAGGGCCGTCTCGATCAGACCACCGGCACGCTGGCGCTGGCCAACACCGGCGTCAACGGCAACTGGATGTTCGTCGGCACGGCAACCGGCACGGGCACCTACAACCTCACGGGCGACGGCAGTCTCGCCGTCGGCAAGCTCTGGATTGGCGGTCAGGTGTATGGGGAGAATGGCACGGGCACGGTCACGGTGAATACGACCGGCACCCTGCAGGCGAACTCGACAGACGACTTCAGCGGCTGGGGGCAGTATCAGACATCGCTGAGCGTGGGCTGGGGCTCGTTTCCTTCCGGTCCTGCAAACGGCACGCTCAATCTCGTGCAGGGCACCATCAACACGCCGAATCGGGCCATCTACGTGGGCGCGTGGGGCAGCACGGGCACGGTGAACCAGGGCGGCGGCACGATCAATGCCAATGGGCTCGCGATCGGCCGCTGGTTCTCGACCCTCGCCACGGTGAACGTCACCGGCGGCACGCTCAACACGGCCTTCGTGACGCTCGCTCAGACAGGTAATGGGGGAGACGTCTCGCACGCCGTTCTTAACGTGAGCGGCAGCGGCGTTTTGAACTCCGAGGGAGATCTGGCCGTGGCCGTTGGCGGCAGCGGCGCAGGGGGCGGCTACGGCCAGGTGAATATCGGCGCTGGGGGCACCGTCAACGTCGCCTCCACGGTCGAGCGGTGGATGATCGTCAATCAGTTCGACACGACCCCGGGCACCGTCAACGTCACCGGCGGAACGCTCAACCTCAACGCCGGCACCGACCTTCGCTACAGCACCGGCAACTCGACCGGTGCAGGCACGGTGAACCTGACCAGCGGGGCGATCACGGGTGGTGCCGGCAGCGTGGTGGACCTGAACCGCAGCGTGGCCGACGGAGCAAATAATGTTTTCAACCTCGACGGCGGCACGCTGACCATCGGCCAGGTGATCACGACCAACGACGGCAGCACGGCCGCGTTCAACTTCAATGGCGGCACGCTCAAGGCTGCCGGCAGCAACACGTCGTTCCTCACTCTCGGCGGTGCCAGTCAGACCGCCAACGTGCTCGCCGGTGGCGCGGTGATCGACACCAACGGCTCCGCCGTCACGATCGCTCAGCCGCTGCTGGATGCCGGTGGCGGTGGACTGACGAAGACCGGCGCGGGCATCCTGACGCTCACGGGCGCAAACACCTACAGCGGCCCGACGACGGTCACGTCGGGCAGCCTGATGGTGGGCACGGCCAGCCTCGCGACGGGCTCCTACTCGGCCACGAATGGCACGGCGCTCGGCGTGGTTGTTGCTTCCCAAAATGCCCAGCTGACGACCTCGGCGATCACGATGTCAGGCTCCTGCGGCCTGAGCTTCGACCTCGGCTCATTCGCCAACCCGACCGTCGCCCCGATGCTCACGTTCGGCCTGACGACGAACGGGGCCGTGGCGGTCAACGTGGCGGGAGATCGGCTCGGGCTCGGTCAGTTTCCGCTGCTGCAGTATGGCAGCCGTTCTGGCACGGGCTCCTACGCGATTGGCACGCTGCCCCAGGGCGTGACGGCGACGCTCGTCGACAACGTCGCCGGTCAGACGATCGACCTGCTCATCACGGCGCTTGCCAGCCGGGTGTGGAGCGGCTCGGTCACTGGCACTCCCAATGGCCAGTGGTCGACCGGGCCGACACAAAACTGGCTGATTCCACCCTCGACGCCGGTGGCGTTCGCCAGCGGGGATGCAGCGCTGTATGACGACACGGCCGCGGGCACGACCAACATCACGGTCGTGGGCACGGTGAGTCCGTCGTCGGTGATGTTTGACAACTCGGCGCTGGCCTACACGGTGTCGGGCAGCGGGGCGATCGCCGGTGCGATCGACGTGACCAAGCGTGGCGCCGCGAACGTCACCGTTTCCAGCCCAAACACCTACACCGGCATCACCCGGGTCGAGGCGGGTCGGCTGGCGGTGACATCCGTGGCCAACGGCGGCGCGGCCAGCCCGCTGGGGGCAGCGTCTGCCGCGGCATCGAATCTCCTGATCACGGCCGGCACCTTCGCCTACGTCGGCTCGACAGCCTCGACGGACCGCGGCTTCACGATCAGCGGCACGGCGCCGAGTACGATCGAGGTCAGCGGCACCAGCACGACGCTGACGGTGGCAGGCCTGGCAACCGTGAGCGGCACCGGACGGCTGCTCAAGGAGGGAGATGGAACGCTCCGGCTCACCGGCTCAGCCAATGCGCTGAGTGCGGCCGGTCTCGGGGCAGCGGTCAATGCCGGCCGTCTCGAACTCGTGGGCACGGGCAGTGATGCGACGAGCAACGTGACCACGGTCAGCGGCGAGATGGCCATCGGCAACGTGCCCGGAACGGGCGGCTCGCTCGCGATGACCAATGCCACGCTCACGATGGATTGGTTCTTCAGTGTCGGCCGCGGCACGGGGGCCGTCGGGGCCTCGTCGGAGGCCACGCTGACCAACTCCAGGCTCTCCTGCACGAACATCGCCATGGGCTACGACAACTGCTTCGCAGGCAACTCCGGGAGCCAGTCGCTCAAACTAGTCGTTTACACGCTCAGCAAC
>JBPCTA010000299.1:0-3188 GCA_051006595.1 Pirellulales bacterium | reverse complement strand
AGATCGACGCGGCCTGCCTGTACGGCATCATTGGCCCCAACGGTGCCGGCAAAAGCACGCTGCTCAAGGCGGCCCTTGGTCTCGTGCCGCTGGTCGGGGGGAGCGTGCGGTTCTTCGGTCAGCCGCTCGGCAAGGTGCGGTCGCGGGTGGGCTACGTGCCCCAGCGCGAAACCGTCGACTGGGACTTCCCCGTGAACGTGATGGACGTGGTGCTGATGGGCACCTACGGCCGGCTCGGCTGGTTTCGCCGGCCGGGAAACCGCGAGCGGCTCCTCGCCCGCGAGAGCCTCGACCGCGTGGGGCTCGCCGACCTCGCCTCGCGGCAGATCGGCCGGCTCTCCGGTGGGCAGCAGCAGCGGGTGTTTCTCGCGCGGGCCCTTGCCCAACAGGCCGATGTTTATCTGCTTGACGAACCGATGGCCGGCGTCGATGTGCGGTCGCAGGAGGGAATCTTCCGCGTCCTCGCGGAACTCAAGGCTGAAGGGCGGCTCGTGGTGGTCGTGCACCACGACCTGCGGACGGCCGCGGAATGGTTTGATCGCGTGGCGCTCGTCGACATGCGGCTCGTGGCGGCCGGCCCGGCCGCAGACGTGCTCACGCCCGACAATCTCCGGCGGACCTACGCGGGCCACATCGATGTGCTCGAGGAGCTCGGCCAGGCCGTGGCCGCCCGGAGCCGCACCCCGTGATGCCGACCGCCATCGCCTACAACACACTCGTCGTCGCCGTCGGGGTCGCCGCCGTCGGGTTTGCGGCGGGCGTCGTGGGCGGCCTGTGCGTGCTTCGCAAGCGGGCGCTCGTGGGCGATGCGGCCGCCCATGCCACCCTGGTCGGCGTGGCCTGTGCCTTTCTGCTCACTGGCCGGCGGGATCTGCCGATGCTCCTTGTCGGGGCGCTCCTGGCGGCCTTCGCCGGGCTCGGCGTGCTCGTGCTCCTGCGGCGGTTCACCCGCACCCGTGACGACGCCGCCACGGCGATCGTGATCGGCGTCTCGTTTGGTCTCGGGATCACGCTCGTGTCGGGCATTCCGGCCTGGGGCTATCCCGACAGCGCGGGGCTGGAGCAGTTTCTGCTCGGGCACACCGCCGCGATCACGGCCCGCGATGCCGTCCTGCTGACGGGCGTGGCCTGCGGGGCGCTGGCCGTCGTCGCACTCGTCTGCAAGGAGGCCACGCTCATTGCCTTCGATGCGGCGTTTGCCGCGGCCGCGGGCTGGCCCGTGGCCCTGATCGACTACCTGCTGGTGGTGCTGGTGGCGCTGATGGTGGTGGTGGGGCTGCCCGCGGTCGGAGCCGTGCTGGTCACGGCGCTCGTCGTCATTCCGCCGGTGGCGGCGCGGTTCTGGACCGACCGCGTCGGCACGATGCTGCTCCTGGGGGGCGTGATTGGGCTCGAGGCGGCGGTTGTGGGCGTGGTCGTGAGCGCGGCCAGACCGGGGCTGGCGACCGGTCCGCTCGTGGTGCTGGCTGCCGCGGTCGTGTTCGTGGTCTCGTTTCTTGCCGCGCCGTCCCGGGGTTGGATCGCCCGCCGGATGCAGCAGCAGCGGCTGGCCCGCGACTGGCAACTGGTTTCCCATTCGTCCGGCGGCCCCGTCTCTGGCGGTTCCGTGTCTGGCGGCACGGACTGCTGAAGGGAGCGAGGCGGCATCGTGGATGACACCGCGGTCTTTCTGGGAGGTCATGCCGGCATCCATGCCTGGGCGATGGCCACCGCCGCGGTCGTGTCGGCGTCGTGTGCCCTGGTCGGCACGCTCTTGGTTGTGCGGCGGATGAGCCTGCTTGGCGATGCGATCGGGCATGCCGTGCTGCCCGGAATCGCCGTGGCCGTGTTGTCGGGGGGCCGGCCGGGAGGGCCGCTCGTGTTTCTCGGGGCGGCCGTCGCGGCGCTCGCTACCGTTTGGCTGACCCGGGCGCTTCGGGCCGCCGGTGGACCGGCCGAAGATGCCGGGGCCGGCGTGGTCTACACGACCCTCTTCGCGATCGGCCTGATCATCGTGGCCGCAGCACCGGCCGGCACGCATCTCGACGCGGGCTGCGTGCTTCACGGCGACCTCGCATTTCTACCGTTCGACACCGTTCCGGTTGCGGGTTTCCAGATACCCCGTGGATTCATCGCCGGCGTGATCGCCCTGGTCGCGGTCGCGGTCGCGATCATTGCAACCTGGAAGCTTCAGGTGTTCACGGCGTTCGATGCGGCCGCCGCGCAGGCCGCCGGGGTGCCGGTGGCCGCGGTGACGACCGGTCTGCTCGCGGCCACTGCCGTCGCGACTGTGTCGAGCTTCGATGCCGTGGGGGCGGTGCTCGTGGTCGCCATGCTGGTCGTGCCAGCGGCTGCCGCGGAGCTGCTCGTGCACCGGCTGTCAACGATGGCCCTGGTGGCGATCATGCTGGCCGTCGTGGGGGCGTGTGTCGGCTATCAGGCGGCATGGCACTTCAACACGAGTGCCGCCGGGATGATTGCCGTGGTGCTCGGAGTCGAATACGCCCTCGCCGTGCTGTTCACACCCGCGGACGGCCTCGTCGCCCGGGTGGTGTCCAGACTGCAGCTGGCGTGGCGGGTGGCCTGCGAGGATCAGTTGGCGAGACAGTGGCGGGCCGAGGAAGCGGCGTTCGTGGGAACGACCAGCGCTGCAGCCGGAGCCCCGTCCGAGGGCCTGCTCGCTGGGTGCGTGGACTGGTGGCTGCGGCGCAATGGCAGCCTCGAGCCATGCGAAGGCGGCTGGCGGCTCTCGGCCCGAGGCCGTCGGGCGGCGGAGATGGTAGTGCGGTCGCATCGGCTCTGGGAGGCCTGGCTCGGACGGCATGCCAACCTGCCGCTCGATCATCTGCACCCCCCGGCTGAATGGGTTGAGCATCATCTCGGGGCCGCGATGCGGCAACGGCTCGAGGCCGAGACCGGCTGGCGGGAAAGCGATCCGCACGGCCGCGAGATCCCGCCAGAGGCGTAGGTCGCCTTTGGAAATCACCGGCGCGAAGGCGGCTGCAGCCTACGAGCGTTCAAGCCGTCTGATCGTGGCGATGTTGCGGCGATCGACGGCCGCCGAGGGCTTCCCGTCGGGGCCCTCCTTGGGCGTTTCGAGAATCCAAGGAATTCCGGTGAGGGCAGGATGGGTGGCGAGCAGTCGAAACGCCTCTCGCCCGATTTCTCCCTGGCCGATTGCCTCGTGCCGATCGACGCGGGAGCCGAGT
>JBPCTA010000298.1:0-6547 GCA_051006595.1 Pirellulales bacterium | reverse complement strand
GATCGTTGTCGTACGACAGGTTGATCGGCCGACCCCAGCCGTTGCCGGTCAGGGTTCCGTCGGTCTTGCCCGTGGCGATGCCGATCATGAACTTGCCCCAGTCGGTCGTTGACACGTTGCCGTTGACCGTGAGTTTGAAGTTCAGGTCGGTGGCCGAGTTGCTCACCTCCATGCCGGTGATGTCGAGCGTGCCACCGGCCGTCGCGATGCCCGGATCGATGTCGCCAACGGCATCGGTATACGGGGACGAACTGCCCTGGGCAGCGATTCCGACCGCTGCCATCGTCGCAAGGGCGACGAACGTCGCGGCAGCGATAGACTTTGTGAGAAACGAGTTCATGTGCGGACCCTCCGAAACGTGGTTTACGATCCAACCCGAAAATCTTTGGGAGCAAACTCCGTGCCGTGGATCACAAAAAGATAGATGGCGACGTCAAAAACGGTTCTAAACCGGAGGAAACTATTCTGGCGACTTGATGGCCGCTGGGGTTCGACCCTAAAAAAACAGGCTTACTCACCACGACGGCGAAATCATTTCACCAGACTTGCGAATCGTTTCGCAGGTTCTGCGAAATGCTCGCCTACGGCGCTCTTTCGAGCATCAGGTCAATCACCTGAGCGCCGGGCTTGACCGTAGCCGAGAGCGGCGTTGTCGCTCCATCGGCGTACCGCAGCGGTGTCAGCAGCGGCATGATGCCCTCGCGGCCGACCTTGAAGCCCATCTGTGCGGCCTCTTCGGGGGTGGCATTGGCCGCCACCGTCACCTTGTAATCGCCAGGATCGAGGCCCTTTTCCGCCCCCGTCTGGAGTGAATAGCGGCCCTCCGCGCCAATCGTGCCGTAGGCCGACGAACCCGGTTTCATCGGCGTGAAACTCACCACGCCGTTGGTCAGCGGCCGTCCTTCCAACGTGACCTGGCCGCTCACCTTCGCCGCATGACGACCGCAGCCGGTTGCGAGCAGCGCAGCCATGGCGACGATCATCCACCCGCTCATGCTGTGCTTGTTCATTCCGAATCCGTTGAGTCGCCACGGGCTTTCGTGGAGAGGGCCACATAGACGGTCATGTCAACGGTGTCCTGCGTGAAACGGACGGAGCCATCGGCCCGCGTGAAGTTGGCCCCGCCGGGGTGCAGACTGCGAAAGCCCCGCACGTTCCACCAGTTCTGGGGAACGGGCGGAGTGGGCAGATAGTTGAGTGGCACGTTGCATGCCGCCCAGTCGCCGTCGGCATAGAGGGCGACTGCGTGGTGGTCGTGGGCATAGACGGCCTCGCCGATCATCAGGGTCTTGCTCGTGCCGTCGGCGATGTCCTTGATCCGCGTCGGGGTCAGATAGGAGTTGCGCCAGAACAGACCTTTGCAGGGCTTGTTGCTCGTGTTGTTGTGGCAATCCACAGCGGTGACCGGCTCGTCGTCGTGCCTGGGCCAGATGCTCCCGTAGTTCCCCCCAACTTTCGTCGCCCCGAGCACGCCCTTGTAGCTCGTGATCGACACCGTTACCCCCTGCATCGACTGCTCCATGAAGGGACCCGCGATCCCGCTCAGGTCCACCCGCCATGAGCGGGTGACGTCGGGATCGGTGGGACAGGCCAGTGCCGGCTGAGGGTCGCCGAGCCGTGTTTTCACCCGCGATAGCCCTCCGTTGCCATAGATGTTGCCCTTCGCCGAATCGGCCAACTGTTCGAAGAGCGACGTCTGCTCGAAGAACGGCAGCGTCTCCAGAATCCATCCGCGGCCGGTGCAGTTGCCGCCACCCTGCTTGTCGCACGCGTTGGCCGCTCCCCCCTCGCCCCACTGGGAAACGCCAGTGGGGAACCTCCTCTTGGCGTCATGGCACGTGAGGACGGCCAACCCAAGCTGCTTGAGCTTGTTCGAGCAGCTCGATCGCCGCGCTGCTTCCCGGGCCGTCTGTACGGCCGGCAGCAGGAGCCCGATGAGCGTCGCGATGATTGCGATCACGACCAAGAGTTCCACAAGCGTAAAACCCCGGAACCAGCGGCCGGGGGCCGTTTGACGAGCGTTCATTGGTTTCCCCATGTTGCCGCTCTTGTTGCCGCTCTTGTTGCCGCTCCCCGCTTCGACCGGCGACGAAGGGATTCAAGGGAGCAGGCGATCGCGGCAGCCGTCAGTCCGAAATGGGCGGGCTCCGGAACCACCGCCAACGGCTGCTGGGCCAGCACGTGCTGTGCCGGCACGTAGCTCCCTTGGTCGAGCAGACCGCCGGTCAGCATCGCGGCGAGATCGAGCGCATCAAAAAGCCCGTCATAGTTGAAGTCGCCCTGCTGCCAGGTCGCACTGGCCGCCGAGTTAAACTTTCCGGCAGCCAAGAGGTCTGCCGCGTCGAGGACGTCCACCATCCCGTCCATGGTGACGTCGCCAGCCGCCGCATAGCCCACGAGGATCGAGCCATCGGCCTGCTCCCTCCAGCCGACCGAACGAGCCACCCCACTGCTCACGTCGGTAGCGACCGCCGAAGAAACAATGCCGGCGCTGCCGCTCCAGTCCCCCGAACCGCGACCAGTTTCCAGCGCGGCGACGAGCTCCGAAAGTTCGATGCCCCCGGGACCGATCGTGAGCGAACCGACACCGACGTCCACAGATCCGCCGGCCACCGAAAGGCCGCGGATGCGTGCGGCCACACCGTCGCCGACCGCAAGACGGCCCCCAACGACAGTTGCGGCGGTCGCCGCGAGAGCGTCTGGATGCTCGATGCGGAGTTCGCCAGTCTGAACCCGTGTCGGTCCGCTGAAGGTGTTGGCGACCGTGAGCGTCGTCACGCCTGAGCCCATCTGAATCAGTCCGCCGCTGCCGGAGAGTGGGGTCGACAACACGGCAGCGTTGCTGCGATTCACGGCCAGCGTGGTGCCATCCGCAAGGCTGATATCGCCCAACACACTCCCGGTGCTCCCGCCAGCTCCGAGGGCCAGCGTGCCCGCTGCGACGAACACCGGACCGGCGAGCGGGTTGAATGCCGAGAGCGTCAGCCGCCCCGAGCCTGTTTTGGTCAACCCATCCGCTCCGACGAGCCGAACCGCGATCACCGCATGAGCGCCGTTCGCCACGGCGATCTCCCGGGATGCCTCGGTGGTTCCCACGAACACCAGTGCGCCGGAGCCGCTCACCGCGGCGAGTCCTGAGGTGCTGATTTCGATGCCGCCGGCAACAGGTGTGCTGCCCGAGACGGTGATGGCAACACCCGTTCCGGTCAACAAAGCCCTGCTGCCGGGCACGAGTGGCATGGCCAGCGACGCATCGCTCACCGCCCCGCGCCAGGCCAGCCCTGCGGTGGACCACGTTCCCGGGCCGCCGGCAGCGGAGTCGCTTCCGGTCCAGGTCATCATCGCTGGAACCCCGGCGGTCGGAGCCATTCCGAACTGCTGCTGGGCCATCGCCACATCGTCGGAGTCGATCTGCCCGTCGGCATCGAGGTCGTACGTCCAGGTGTCGCCGCCGGACGCCAGCGCTGCATAGCCGCGGAGTACTCCCAGATCGGCCTCGTCGAGCACGCCGTCGTTGACGAAGTTCACTCGCCGGAACTTCACCCCGGCCAACGCCGTCGCTGCCGCGGCATTGGCGGAGCCCGTCAGCAGGCCCTCCATCTGCAACAGGTCGTACGTATTCACCAGTCCGTCGCCGGTCACGTCGGCGGCGGCACTGAACTCGGCGTTCTTGGAGCTCAGCACCCGTTCGAATCCGTAGCTCGTACCGGTCATGTCGCCCGCGTCACGGGTGCCGTCGAAGTTGAGATCGCCGAAGCCGGCGCCCCGCCCACTCGCCGGCCGCCGGCCCGTGAACCGTTGGATGTTGTAGGAGCCTGTGATCTCACGGGTGACGACGGTATAGGTGTTGTTGCCATTGGGCACGCCGAAGAACCCCGTCTTGAACGTGTTGCGGTCGATCTGTTCGGTGGCCCTCTGGCCGGCGTTCACCCAGCCGAGGATCGTGGCATCGGGCACCGTCGCCGCGACGTTCTGAAAGACGTTGACCCGGTCGGCGGTGCCGTCGACCGACCTGATCCAGACGTCGTTATTGCCCGTTCCCCCGGAAAAAGCCTTGAACTGGTCGAATGCCGATTCCGGCTTGAACCGATCGACGTAGAGCACCTGCTTGAACTCCGAATACACCGCCGGCCCGCCATCGCCACCACTGGTCGGATCGCGGTGGCGGTAGGCCCTCACGGTAAGGAAGTTCATCCCCTCGGGCAGCAGCGTGGCGTCGATCGACTGCTCGAAGAGGCCATTGCCGCTGGCCTGCGAGAAGCCGGTGACCGCCGTCGTGGCGAACCGCTCAAACCCGTAGGACACGTCGCCTGGCGTGGTCACGTCAACCGCGCCGCTGCGGTTGAGGTCGAGGCCCTCGTTGATCCGCAGCAGGGCCTGATCACCGTCCGCACTTCGGTCGCGGTAGCCGTCGGCGAGTGTCACGGCCTGGGTCGCAAGCCGGACGCTGACGGAAGGGCCGTTGATGACCCGCATGCTCGCCAAGCGCGATGTTGCGTTGGCCACCTGGATGGCCGCCACCTGCGACGTGGTCTCTCCTCCCTGAAACTCTGGTGGGTTGTCGCCAACGATGACCGGACCGACACCCGACCCGGTCAACTCGATGCCGGCGGACGATCGGGGGGTCGGCAGGCCGTAGACCAGATACCCCTGATCCTTGCCGTCGTTGCGAAGAAAGCGGGCGTTGACGTAGCGGTTGGCCGTGGTTCCCTGCACCTGAACGACCTCGGGGATCGTCCCCGCTCCCAGCGTCGCATTCGCCTTCGTGGCGTTGCCGGTCAGCTCGACGAGCCGTTGCCCGAGCCCGAAGTCCACGCTCATCGTCCGGGCGTCGTAGCCCGAGTCGTTGCGGTTGCTGAGCATCACCAGGGCGGCGCTGCTTCGTTCGAACGCATAGTTCTCCTTCTCGATGACCCGCTGCCGGTAGTCGCCCCGGCCATAGCGGTTGCGAAGGTCAACGAGCGTGGTGATGGTGTTGCCGTAGTTGCCCAGGGCATCGCCTCGGCCGGGCTTGGGAAAGGTGCGTGCCGGGTCGTAATACTCGTTCGCGTTGTAGTAGACGACCGCATTGCCTGGCCGCATCAGCGAGAAGGCGTAGGCCACGTTCATCATGTCGGGGCCAAAGTCGTCGTGGCTCTGCACGAAGACCACGCCCGAGGAGCCATTTACCTGGCCGTCGTCGTAAACGTCGAGTCCGGCGTAGACCATGTTGCGGAAGTCATTGGCGGTGCCGTTGCTCGAGAGGTTGTATTTGATCGGCCAGAACTGGGCGAAATCGAGGGCATCGCGGTTGCCGCCGATCTGGTTTGCGGGAAGCGTGCCGAGATCCTTGCGAACGAACTGCGACATCAGGTTCGCGCGGTCGGTCGAGGCACTCTCGCTGAAGCTGAACACCTCGCGGGCCGCTCCGTTGAGCAACGTTCGCCGGCTCGCCCGGTAGACCGCCTCGTCGAAGTAGTTGAGCAGCCACGGCTCAAAGTGTCGGGCCGCATCGAGCCGAAAGCCGTCGACGCCTACGTCGTTCACGAGCCAGCGGGCGTTGCGCATGAGGAGTCCCGTGGCGTTTTCGGCCACGGCGTCTCCAGCCGTCGGATCGGCCGTGTTGAACGAATACAGTGTCGTGTTTTGCCCGGTTCTCGGGTTGTAGACAGCCGTGCCGCCGAGATTGCGGTCGGGATAGAAGCGAGCGTTGGCGGCCGACGGGATATTTCGGAATGTGCCTGCGGGGATGTTCTGCGGATTTCCGGCAGCCACGGGCTGGCGGATGTAGGTGAGGTTGGTCTCGTGCTTGATGTCGATCAGGCCCGAGAGACGGCCGTTGAGATCGCCGGTCTCGAAGGCGCCGTGGAAGTCGCCGTCGGTGGTCCCTGCCGCCGACAGCACGAATCCGGGATAGCCGCCGGCGGCAGCAAAGCCCGTGGTGGCGGCATTGCTGAATCCGTTGTGATTCCAGACGAGATCGACGATCACGTCGCCCGCAGCGCGATGCATCGTGGAGGCAAATGCCCGGAGTCCCGTCTCCGTGCCATAGAGCGTTTTGTTGCCGGTGGAGCCCAGATCAAAGCGGTCGAAGACGTCGTAGCCGACCGACTGATTTCCGGAATCAGCCCGGCCCGTCGGCGGAATCCAGGTCGATCCATAGCCCGCTGCAAAGAAGTCGGCGACCCGCTTTTCCTGTGTGCCGTACGACGAGTCAAACCACTGAAGAATCGCCGGCGCGGAGGTATCAACGGCCCACCCCTCGAGGGAGGCTGCCACGAGCATGGCCAGGGCACCGATGAGCCGCACCATCCAGCGCGAGCTGCCTGGGTGAATCCCGCCGTGTTTTTGGAAGAACCCCATCTCGCCGCTCCGCAAAGGAGAACCCGGACGTTTCACCGGGAATGATTTATGATAGTTTTGAGGCCTACAGGATTGCAAGGTTTTGGCAGGGCCACCGGAACCGCTCTCTGGGGAGCGGCGTTGCTTTATAAAAACGGGTTTTCCCGCAGAACTGATTTCGAAGCGGGGGGCCTTGTCATCGCTGGCGGACTCAGCCATTTCGGTC
>JBPCTA010000297.1:0-3968 GCA_051006595.1 Pirellulales bacterium | reverse complement strand
CCCCGTACAAGCCCAAGGCCGTGAGGTGCGGCCCCGTACAAGCCCAAGGCCGTGAGGTGCGGCCCCGTACAAGCCCAACGCCGTGAGGCGTGGGGTGAACCTGGGATCGGCTGGAATCAAGCGTGCTTCGCCAATGGCATGCCGGCCGATTCATCCCGTGACTTCGACGAGCATCCGCTCGACGCCGGCCTGCCACGGGGGCAGTGCGAGGTCGAACGTGCGGCGAAGCTTCGTGGTGTCGAGCCGCGAGTTGTGAGGTCGCTGGGCGGGCGTTGGATAGGCGGTGGTGGGCACGGGAAGGATTCGCTCGGCCGCCACCTTCACGGGCAGTCCCCGGCCGCGGGCCCAGTCAATCACGAAGGTCGCGAAGCCGTGCCAGCTCGTCTCACCGGCGGCCACGCAGTGGTAGGTGCCCGCAACGCTGGCGTCGGCATGGAGTCGCCGCACCACGATGGCCGTCACGTCGGCGAGCAGGTCGGCCCCGGTGGGAGCCCCGTGCTGGTCGTCGATCACCTTCAGCTCGTCCCGCTCGGCAGCGAGCCGCAGCATCGTCTTCACGAAGTTGTGGCCGCGGGCGGCATACACCCAGCTCGTGCGGAGGATCGCATGCCGGCAGCCGCTCGTGCGCAGGAGTTCCTCTCCCTCGAGCTTCGTCTGTCCATACACGCTCAGCGGCCCCGTGGCCGCCGTCTCGTCCCGCGGCGCGGTGCCACTGCCGTCAAACACGTAGTCGGTGCTGTAATGGATCAGTGCCGCTCCGAGCATCGCCGCCTCGCGGGCGAGCACGCCGGGGCCCGCGGCGTTGATCCGGCGGGCGAGATCGGGCTCAGCCTCGGCCTTATCCACGGCAGTGTGGGCCGCGGCATTGACGATCACGTCGGGCCGTACGCGGCGAACGAGCGGTGCGAGCGATTCGGGATCGGAAAAGTCGGCCCGCAGGTCGCCGGGGGAGTCGAAGTCACAGGCCACGACGGATCCGAGGATCGAGAGCGACCGTTGCAGCTCCCAGCCCACCTGACCGTTCTTGCCGAGAAGGAGGATGTTCATGACGGAAGATAGCCCGGCCAATGGCACTTCAGCAACGGGCTTCCGGCTGACGGTCGGCTCGTGAGCAGCCAGATCGGGCGTTGTGGCCGTCCGCAGGCGTTTCCCGCGAGCGGCCCGCCCCCGCTGCGGCGGCGATTTTCTCGCCTCGGCGGCGAAGCAGTCTCTGGCACGAGGATTCTCTCACAGGACGTTGATCAAAACTGAGAGAGGGGTCACACCAGCTCCTCGCACGGATCTGACCGGCCCTCGTGAAGGTCGGCGACTTTCCACGCGGGGATGCCCAGCCGCCGCTCAACGGGCACGGGCTCCCAGCCATACCAGCGGCGAAAGGCGTGGTAGCCGGGTGAATCCGGGAGCGGGAAGCGATCGAAGACATCCCGCCATCCGGCAAACGTCACCCAGTCGTTCTCCTCCGGGAACACTCCGAAGTCGAAGGCAGCACAGATTCGCTGCATGTAATCGGCCCGGTCCACCAGGCTCTGAAGCGTCGCGGGGGGCTCGACATCGGGATAGACGGATCGGTCGATAATCATGGTGTTGGCAGGGTGAAGACGCGGTAATACCACTCACGGACATGTGCTGCCTGTTTCCGAGCTTCCACGGGCTGAATCGTCTCGAGCGGTCGGCTGGCTTCAATCATCGCCAGGCGGGCGATGATTTTTCGCTTGGCCTCGTCGATGCCGATGCCGAAACCTTTTTCCGTGAACGCCTGCCAGCAGTCGGCCATGCTCATCACGTCGCAAGTGCAGAGCTGGTAGATGTCGAGAAAATCCCGCGGCGCGCCACGTTGCACCAGGGCCGTCATCTTGGATGCAACGTTGTCTCGTAGCGTTTCGATAGAGACGGGCTCCCACTGGGAGGGAAGCGGCTCATCGAGGGCGAGAGTCCGTCTGCTGATCTGGAAGGAGAACTGCTTCTGGGTGCCTTGCAGCAGTTCGAGGCTCTCGGTTTCGCCCCACGACCGGCGGTGATATTCGAAGCCGTGTCGCGAGGCGAGCGCCTGCATGGCGGCCTCGAGAAAGGCCATCACATCCGCCCGCGGTTCTCTATGCCACCAAGCATCGAGGTCCACGGTGGGGCGATACTCCAGATAGTGACTGAGTGCCACACCGCCGCCAATCACGATCTGGGCGGCCTCTGCATGGCCAGCAAGGCGCTCGAGCAGTTCCCGAGAGAGCGGATGGAGATTGCCGGGCGGCTGAGGGAGCGGCGTGGCCATCTGCCTATCTTCATTTGGTCGCCGCTTGATGACAAGGCGAGGGATAGCCCGGCTAACGGGACCTCCACAAGCAGTTGAGATGGATCCGCGGCACGTTTTCCGATCGCTGCCTCAATGCTCACCTCCCAGATCGACGCCGCGCTCACGAAAACCTCGGCCTCGTCAATCCGGCTGCGGGCCTCTGCGGGCCGTTTTTTCAGCTCCAGCCGGACACGCTGGTTCCCTTGCTAAACTCTGTTCCTGAACCTCCATATCCCCCGGGGCGAGCAAATCCAAACCGGTCAGGTGGCCTCAACGGAGGGTGTCGGCGGCCGGGCCGGCGATCGACCGGAGCGGCGGGTGGTCGGTGGCCGCCTCGATCGATCGGATCGCCTCGCGGACGGCGTCTACGCGGCGCTGGTTGAGCTCACCCTTCGGAAAGCGTTCGGCCTCGCACTCCTGGTTGAAAAAGGCGATCAGCTCCAAAAGCTGGGGGACCGCGTCGCGGGCCGCGGAGCCGTAGCCAACGAGGTCCAACATGATCTCGCCGGTGCGCGACTCGCTGCCGTGACCGCCCTGGCTGCGGGCGAAGGCCACGCCGGCATCGATCCCTTCCCGAAACCGGTACTTCGCCAGGGCCTTGAAGGCACCCATCCGGATATCGTTGCCAAACATCGTGTCGGCCGGACAGCGGAGCATAACCGCTGCGAGGATGTCTGGCCCGAGGGCCTGCACGTCGTTCGCCGTGAGTTGGTTTTCCAGCAGGTGTCGCAGCGTGGCTCGGGCCATGCCGTCGGCATTGCGGGAGACGGCCCGGAATGCCGGGTGGAGCAGGGCCGGATCGACGTCCTTGACGGAGGACTTGAGCAGGCCGCCGAACAGGGCCGCAGCCAGTTCGCCGTGCGTGAGCTGGATCGGGTCGGCCCACACGACCGGCTCGAGAGGCTCGGCCGTCTTCACCACCGCCTGGAGCATCTCGGGCACGAAGGGCCGGGCAGCTTCGCCCATGTTCTTCAGCGCACTGGCGGCCTTGACCCGCAGCCAGCGATCCTCGTGCACGAGCAGCCGCACGAACACAGGCAGTGCCTCTGCCGCTTTCATGCAGCCCAGCGCCTCGCAGACCCCCTGCCGCATGCGGGCGTCGGGGCCCTCGGCCATGGCGAGCAACTGCGGCACCAGCTCCTGCGCTTCGGGCCGCCGTGCCAGTTCCTCGGCCGCCCACCCGCGGACGATCGGCGACCAGTTGCCGAGCGCCGTCACCAGTTCTGGCACGCTCTTGCTGGAGCGATCGACGTCGAACCGCCCGGAGGCCACGGCCTCGGCCACTTCCTCGGCATCGAGCCATGCCCTCTGGTTGGCGGCGCGACCGGTGATCCGCAGTTTGGCCAGCGGCAGCGCGTAGGTGAGCACGTAGCAGGCGTTGGGGCTCAGGCCGTAGTAGCCGCTGCTGCCAAAGTAGCTGTCGTCGTCAGTGCCGCCGCCACCATACTGCTCGTCGCCGTCGTAGGTGAACGAGCCGTCGCAGCGGCGCACGAGATCGAAGTGCCAGGAGGCCTCCTTGAAAAAGGCAGCAGCGGCTGCGGGACCGCCGCTCGCGGCGCCCGGTGCGCCCCACAGGTAACTGAAGCCCTGGCCCGTGTGGCCGTATTCCCGGTTGTTGTAGGAGGCTGTGACCATCGTGGCGAAGAACTTCGCCTCCGCGGCCCGGTCACTCTGCAGTGCA
>JBPCTA010000296.1:0-3587 GCA_051006595.1 Pirellulales bacterium | reverse complement strand
CGCCCAGATTCCACCCCAGACCGGACAGCCCTCCGAAGACGAATCGCCCCCGGCGCAAACCTGGTCGATGTCGAGCTGATCCAGACGGGGACCAGATGACCCCGGCATGACCGCCCCCACGCCCTGGGGACGGGGTTCGCGATCAGGATCCGCGATCAGGATTTGGGTCGCCCGCAACCGTGCCGCGTCAGCGTTCCACGGCCGACGCGGCGGGAGTGCGGGCCACTTCCGGCTCCTGCGGCGATCGCGGCAGAGCCACGCCGGTGAGATACCAGCCGTCGGGCCTTGACTGCATGCCGATCGCCGCGGTGCCGAAGTAGCGCCGGACCTTCTCGAACTCGGGCAACGAACTGCCGTCGAGCCGCTGCTCACGCACCGCGCCAGGCTTGCCGTCCCCGAGGGCGCCGTTGAGCAGCTGGCCGAACACGCTCTTCGACTTGGGCATCGACCCCTGCCGCAGCAGTTCGTATGTCGGGCGAATCGCCTCCTCTTCCCGCGCGAACGACCGGATCGCGGCACTGCCAGGGACCAGCCGCTCGATCTCCGCCATCGTCGCCTGGAAATCCGCCGCTGCCGCCAGCCCGTCAACCCCGCCGGGATTGAGGACCACTCGCTCGAGGATGTCCCGATGCGACGCGATGAAGAGGTGCCCCTTGGCCACGGTCACAGCGGAATGGGGAAGGAGCTTTTCCTCCTTTTCGCGGAGCCGCGACCGGCGTCGATGCGCCTCGTCGTCCGGGTCATGCTTTGGCTCGAGGGCTGCCTGCGGCGAAACTACCCCGGGGGTCTCCACCTCGAGCTTGGGAATCTGCATGGAGTGGTCGACGAGCTCCCAGGCCGGGTGGCCGCCGATCTCGATCTGCCGCATGTCGCTGTCGGCCCCCATCACCTTGGCGATCGTGGCCGCGACCCGCGGCTCATCGACCACCTCCAGCGCGATCACCAGACGCTCGCTGTCGGTGTCGATCGGCTCCATGTGATCGGTGATCAACGACACTCGCTTGCCCAGGCAGGCCACCAGGTCCTTCTCGACGTCGATCTGCGGACCATCCGGATCCTCCTTGAGCGACGCGATCACGTCGTCAAACACCCCCTTGTCGCCGACAATGTCGTCGACGAGCGACTCGGCCGATGCGAAGGCGGTCTGCACGTCCCACTGGAGGGCTCCCCAGCCCGCCACGTCGCGAGGCACCCACGCCGCCGGCGTCAGGTCGGTCGCGTTCGGGAAGCGAAGCATCCGGGCCGCCAGATCAAACCGCTCGACCGAGTCGGGATCACGGCCGGGCAATGGCGGGGCATAGATCATCGAGTGGTGCCGCAGGGCATGCGTGCCCTCGCTGAACACCAGCACACCGCCGGCCGATTTGACCGCGTCGAAGCCCTGCCGGCGGAGGATCGCCACATAGTCGGGCCCCTTCCGCTTTTCCCGGGGCGGGTTGCTCGCCTGATAGGCGGCCGCGAACGTGAGCGGATCGATGAACCAGCGCAGCGGGGCCGACGCCGCGGGCACATGGCTGCCGCACTCGTCGATCACCGCCTGAAAGGCAGCGACGGTGGCGAGGCTGTCCTGACGCCCCTGCGCGAGCACGGCGAATGCCTGGCCAACCTGGAGCGCATCATCGCCTACGATCAGGGCATGGGGAGCCAGCGCGAAGGCCACCCGGCGCTGCCGCGTCGCCCCATCGGACCGCACGTCGTTGGGATCGGCAGGCAGTTCATAGACGGTGAGTTGCGGCGGGGCCGACGGGATCGTGACCTTGGACGCCTTCTGTTCGAGCAGCCGGCTGCTAATGCGCTCGACCAGGGCCTTGGCGTCTGCCTCGTGGCCCGTCGTATCGACGATCATGACCGTGGCCAGCCTGCCGTTCTCACCCTCGATGGCCGCGGCGGCGAGTTCGCCTCCGGGCACCTTCTCGAGATCTTCGAGCGTGAGGCCGAGTTTTGCCAGCCGCTGCTTGCCGTTCTTCGAGACCTGCTCGCGGAGGTGATCGATGAACGTCTTCATCGCGGGATCTGCGATCAGCTGGCCGTAGGGAGAACGATCAAACCGTTCTTGAAGGCCGCGGAAGTCGCTGATGCTGATCCACGCACGAGTGGTGGCCGGAAAGATCTTCTCGCTCGGCGGAAGACCCTCGGCAAGGGCGGTCGTCGTGCAGGCCGTGAGCGACACGTGCAAGCCGGCGACGACGGCAAAGAACGGAAGCCACCGGCGGGCCTTGATGCTTGCTTGCACGAAACGACTCCTCGAAAGGGTTTACGAAATCGGCACGACCGGACTGCTGTCAATCAGTATCGTGCGTGGGAACGGCTTTTCTGGACTCGATCAGGCGGCATCGAGCCACCGGTCGCTCCCGACAAGGGCGACCGGTGGGACTGAGAAGACTGGCGAAGTCTCGCAAGAACGTCAGAAACCCTCAACACCGACTGCCGAGGGATTCGCCTCGCTCGCCCAGCGCGGAACTGCGCAGGCTGGGCGAGGCGGGCGAAGCGGCCTCGAGGGCCAGCAAGGCCGCCATCGCGGCGATCATGACCACGGCCAGCGTTGTATCCGCCACCGCGGCACCGCGGTTGAGCAACGCCGCGCCCGCCGAGAGGGCCGCCGCGGCGGCCAAGCCCACGGCGATCGCGGCCAACACAGCGACCGCCGCCAGCGGGCCCTGGGGATCCGCCGCCTTCGCTCCCCAGAGCACAGCGGCAACAACGGCAGGCCAGCCCAGAATGGAGGCATAGAAGCCGATCGTCGTGAGGGCATCGGGGAGCGAGCCGGGTGCTCGCGGCCGGCCCGGCGCCGATCGGACAAGCAGCGCACGCCGTCCGGCATCGGCGTCACCGGCGGCGACCGTCGCGGCTGGGCCGGCGAGGGCGACGAACCAGGCGGCCGCGATCACCGCGTACCACCAGGCGTGTTCACGAGCCAGAAAAAAGCATGCAACCATCGCGGCGAGCGTGGATGCCATTGCCACCCGGTCGAGGAACGACGTGCCATGGGGAAGGCGGGGCACGTCGGCGTGCCAAAGAATCGTTCCATGCCCGTCGCGGGGCCTCGGCATGGTCGTCGTGTCTTCGCCCCGGCGAAGCGAGGCCAGAGTGAGCGACGCGATGGCCAGCACGCCCCAGCATCCGATCGCCGCGACGGCCGACCAGACCAGCTGACTCGGAATCGATGCCGCAGCGGCTGCCAGCGCCGCCATGACGAGCGCCATGCTCGCGGCGGGGGCCGGTGCGCCGCCGGCGCAGGCAACGCGATGCACGACCCAGCCTGAGGCGGTTGTGCTCGCGATCAGAGCGATCGGGGCCGACCAATCACCGGACGGCGGCGCGAGCAGGAGGACCGCCGCCCCGACGACGGCACCAGCGATCGGCCAGGCCACACGGCCGTACCACACGGTTCCCGTTCGCAGAGTGGCGTTGCCGGCCGTCACCGCGCCCACGGCCGCGATCGCCTCCAGGCCACCACAGGCAATGGCAGTTGAGAGTGCCTGGGGCGTGGCATCGAGGCGGGCCACCACCGCAGCCGCAATCACCGCCAGCGTCAGCGAGATCCACGACGCCGGCCGCCGGATGTCGATCCGCACGAGGATCGGGAG
>JBPCTA010000295.1:0-4269 GCA_051006595.1 Pirellulales bacterium | reverse complement strand
GCACTGGCCGATCCGGGTCGATTTTGCGGAGGACGATGCGGCGTCGTGGCCGGCACTCGACCAGACATTCGAGATCCGGCACCTCTCCAATACCTTCGATGCCACGAGCCGGACCTTCGATTTCTTCGTGCCGCTGACCAACCAGTCTCGCTACTATGCAAAGGACGGCAAGACGTTCGTCGTCTGGCGGTTTCGACCCGGCCAGCGGGTGCGGCTGCACGTGCCGGTCGAGGAACTCGAGGAGGTGATCGTGCTGCCGGCCGCAGCGGTCGTGCGGGAGGGACCGGAGGCATATGTGTTCCGGCAGAACGGCGACCTGTTCGACCGCCGGCCCGTCCGTGTGCTGCACGAGGATCGCCTGAACGTTGTCATCGCGAACGACGGCAGCGTGGCGCCGGGATGGTATCTCGCACAAGGCTCGGCCGCATCGCTCAACCGGGTGCTCAAGGCGCAGTCCGCCAGCGGAGCTCCCGTGGGCGTCCACGTCCATGCCGACGGCACCGTTCACGGCGCGCACTAGGACACACCATGCTCAACGCCGTCATCCGCTTCGCCCTGCGCTACCGCCTGCTCGTGGTGGTGGCGAGCCTCGTGCTGCTCTTCTACGGCAGCTACTTGGCGACGCTCATGCCGATCGATGTGTTTCCCGATCTCGATCGTCCTCGGGTCGTGATCATCACCGAATGCCCGGGCTTGGCGGCCGAGGAGGTGGAAACCCTCGTCACGCAACCCATTGAAATCGCCCTGCTCGGGGCCAACGGCGTGGAGGCGGTGCGCAGCCAGTCCACGGCGGGACTCACCGTGATCTACATCGAGTTCACGTGGAACGTGGAGGTTCGCGCAGCCCGGCAGACCGTGCAGGAGCGGCTGACCACGGTCGCCGGCATTCTCCCCGAGGGCATCCGCCCGCAGCTGACGCCCACGGCTTCGATCATGGGGCAAATCGTCATCGCCGGCATGTACCGCCAGACGGGCCCAACGGGCGGTGATCTCGCCGTGATCCCCGGCACTCCCTACCTCGCCGAGCTGGTCGGGAATGGCGGAGAACCAGCGGTGCACGTGTGGAAGGTCATCGACCGCCATCGCCCGGCCACGTGGGAGCGGATTTCGGTGGAGAGCACCCGGTGGATCACGCCCGTCGAAGCCCACGAGGAGATCGGCCAGGCCGAAACCTCACGCGAAGCCACGCTCACGGTCGCCGGTCGTGCCCGTGACGTGGTGTTTCCCACGAAACTCCAGCAGTCGATGAACCTGCGGACCACGGCCGACTGGGTCGTGCGGCCCCGCCTCCTCAAAATCCCAGGCGTGGCCGAAGTCTTCATTCAGGGAGGCGACCGCAAGCAGTACCAGATCCTCGCCGACCCTGCCGCGATGCTGGAGTATGGCGTCACGCTGCAGATGGTCGAGCAGGCCCTCCGCGACAGCAACATCAACTCGAGCGGCGGTTTCGCCGTCCAAGGCGAGCAGGAGCGACCGATCCGGGTGCTGGGTCGGCTCGGTCCCGATTCGACCCGCGTGCTCGAGGATCTCCGCAAGGTGCCGGTCGCGGTCCACCCCAAGCGCACGGTCCTTCTGGGACAAGTGGCCGATGTCGTGGAGGGCCCGCAGTTCAAACGGGGCGATGGCGCCGTCAACGGTATTCCCGGCGTCGTGTTCACCATCGCCAAGCAGCCCCACATCGATACCCGTGCCCTCACCGACAGGATCACCGAGGCGTTTCGGGAGGTGGAGGCTGCCCTGCCGGCCGACATCGTCGTCAACTCGGAACTCTTCCGCCTCAAGAACTTCATCGACCGCGGCATCTTCAACGTCGGCGAAGCGCTCGTGATCGGAGCGGTCTTGGTGCTGATCGTGCTGTTCCTGTTCCTCATGAATCTGCGGACGACCTTCATCACGCTCACGGCCATCCCACTGTCGCTGGTGATCACCACGCTGGTCTTCAGGATCGCCGGAATGCTGACCGGCACGAATCTCTCCATCAACGTGATGACGCTCGGCGGCATCGCCGTGGCCATGGGAGAACTCGTCGACGACGCCATCGTGGACGTGGAGAACATCTTCCGTCGGCTCAAGGAGAACAACGCCCTGCCGGAGCCGCGTCCGGCGCTTCGCGTCGTGTACGACGCGAGCCGGGAGATTCGCAGCGCCATCGTCTTCGGCACGGCCGTCGTGATCCTCGTGTTTCTGCCACTGTTTGCCCTCTCCGGGGTGGAGGGCCGCCTGTTCGCACCGCTCGGCGTGGCTTACATCGTGTCGATCCTCGCGTCGCTGCTCGTATCGCTGACGGTGACGCCCGTGCTGTCGTACTACCTGCTGCCGCAGTCGCCGGCGACACACCACGACAAGGACGGACTGCTGCTGCGGACGCTCAAGTCGCTGGCCACGCCGCTGATCCGGTTCAGCATGGCGGTGCCTGGCCTGCTCCTCGTGGCCACGTGGCTGGGCGTGGCGTTGGCCGGCTGGGAACTTTCCCGGCTCGGCCGTGATTTCCTGCCCCCGTTCGACGAGGGCAGCGTGCAGGTCAATGTCACCCTCCCGCCGGGCTCGTCGCTCGATGCGTCGAATCAGGTGTCGGCACTCATCGACGCGAAGCTGCGAACACTCCAGAAGACGGATGACCGGCCCAGCGGCGAGATCATTCATTTCGTGCGGCGCACGGGGAGGGCGGAGATGGACGAGCACGCCACGCCAGTGAACGCGGGCGAATACATCCTGAGCATCAATCCGGCCTGTGGCCGCCACCGCGACGAGATCATCAAGGAGCTGCTCACCGAGCTCGGCAGCGAGGTTCCCGGGGTGTCGATCGAGGTCGAGCAGCCGCTCGCGCACCTGATCAGCCACATGGTGTCGGGCGTCTTCGCCCAGATCGCGATCAAGGTGCACGGCGATGACCTCGACGTGCTCATTCAGGCTGCTGACCGGATCAAGTCCGCCATCCAGTCGGTGCCGGGCCTGACCCCGCCGGTCATCGAGCCGATCCAACAGGCGGAGGAGCTCCACATCCGGCTGCGGCCCGACGACCTCGCCTTCCACGGTGTGACCCGCGAGCATGTGGCTCGGATCCTGCAGACGGCGTTGCAGGGGGAGGTGGTCTCCCAGGTGCTCGAGGGGCAGCGACGCTTCGATCTCCTCGTGCGGCTGGAAGAGGGATACCGCACCGACTACGCGAACCTCGGCCGCCTCCGCATCGACCTGCCTGATGAACGCGGACAAATCGAGCTGCGGGAACTGGCCGACATCGGCGAGGGCACGAGTCCCAATGCCGTCAACCGCGAGAACGCCCGCCGCCGGATCGTCGTCCGCTGCAACACTCAGGATCGCGACCTGTCTGGCGCAGTCGCGGAGATTCAGGCCCGCGTGCGGGATCGCGTGCCGCTCCCAGAAGGGTATTTCATCGAATACGGAGGCCAGTTCGAGAGCCAACAGCGTGCCACCAGCCTGATCGTCGTCCTGGCGGCGCTTTCCGTGGCTGGCATGTTCGTGGTCTTGATGCTTCTCTACCCGTCGGTGCGGATCGTACTGCAACTCCTCAACGCACTGCCGACCGCATTCATCGGTGGCGCTCTGGCGCTTGCGATCACCCACCAGCCGCTTTCCGTGGCCAGCCTCGTGGGATTCATCTCGCTCGGCGGCATCGCCGTCCGCAACGGCATCCTGCTCGTGACGCACTACTTCCATCTGATGCAGGAGGAGGGCGAGGAGTTTTCCCGGGAGATGGTGCTGCGGGGCAGCCTCGAGCGACTGGCGCCGGTCCTGATGACGGCCCTGACGGCCGGCATCGGCCTCGTACCCTTGGTGGTCGGCGGCCAGGAGCCGGGCCGCGAGATTCTCTATCCCGTGGCCACGGTGATTCTCGGCGGCCTCGTGACCTCGACCTTCTGTGAGTTCCTGATTCACCCGGGCCTGTTCTGGAGGTTCAGTGGCCAGGATGCCCTGCGGCTCGCGCGAGCCCGCAGTGACGACGCGGAGCACCTCGACGAAGACGAGCGATGAACTTGGGCGCCGTCGTGTGACAGCGCCGAACGTGACCTTGATGAGGAGATGAAAGCATGACTCGACCGATGGCTCTCACGGCGATTGCGATCCTTTTCACGACGATCTCTTCCGTGGGCTGCTCCCCTGCCGTGGCGCCTGCGAAGGCACCCCCGAAGGCGGCGGCTGCACAGGCTTCAGACCACGGCCACGCGCACGACGACGACCACAGCCATGGAGCCGGCCCGCACGGCGGTACGCTTGCCGACTGGGGCGGCGGGAAATACCACGTCGAGT
>JBPCTA010000294.1:0-5620 GCA_051006595.1 Pirellulales bacterium | reverse complement strand
CGCCCGGGTGCCGCCGATGCCCTTCGCGTAGGCCAGGCCGATGGCCAGGGCGTCTTTGACGGCCCCTTCGCCCAGGGCGATGAGGCAGGGCACACCGCCCCCCTTCACGTACTCGCTGCGGACGAGGTGGCCGGGTCCCTTGGGGGCGACGAGCAGGATGTCATGGCCCACGGGGGGCTCGACCTGGCCGAAGTGGAAGTTGAAGCCGTGGCTGGCCATCAGCACGGCGCCCTTCTTGAGGTTGGGCTTGATCGACGTGCGGTAGACGTCGCCCTGCAGTTCGTCGGGCAGGAGGATGTTGATCACGTCGGCCTGCTTGACCGCCTCCTCGACGCTCACCGGCGCGAAGCCATGGCTCTTGGCGAGCTCGTAGTTGGGTCCGCCCGGACGCTGGGCCACGACCACCTTCAGACCGCTGTCGCGGAGGTTCTGGGCCTGGGCATGCCCCTGCGAGCCATAACCGATGATGGCGATGGTCTTGCCTTCGAGGGCTTTGAGATCGGCGTCGGCGTCGTAATAGATCGTGGCGGCCAAGGGTTCACTCCGGTTGGGGAAAGCGGTCACAGGCGGGAACGAAAGGCAGAGTCGTGGCTTCAGGCCAGCGACTCGCCCATGGGTGCGGAATCGGCGGGGCGGGCCCCGTCGGCGGCCTCGGTGGTTTCGCGGGTCGGCGGACTTCCCCTGACCAAGGCGATCCGGCCGGTACGGGCGAGTTCGATGATGCCGTGGGGCCGCATCATTTCGATGAAACCCTCGAGTTTCTTCTCCGTGCCCGAGAGTTCGACGATCACGCTGTCGGCGGCAACGTCGATGATGTGGCCTCGGAAGATGTCGACGAGTTCTTTGATCTCGGTTCGTGCGGGACCGGCGACGGCGGCAATCTTGATCAAGAGGAGGTCGCGCTCCACGTAGTTGCGGCTGCTGATGTCGTCAACGCGGACGACGGTGACAATCTTCTCGAGTTGTCGGCGGACCTGATCGAGCACGCGATCATCGCCGCGGAGCACGAAGGTCATCCGCGAAAACTGCGGGTCTTCGGTCTCGCCCACGGCGAGGCTGTCGATGTTGTAGCCCCGGGAGGCGAGCATGCCCGACACGTGCGCGAGCACGCCTGGGACGTTCTGGACGGTGGCGGACAGGACGTGGCGCATGGCTGGCTCGCGACGGATTCGGTGCCGGACAAAGGGGCGAAAGCGGGCCGGCGGGGGCCAAAAACCTCCCGCCGAAGGGCAGGGCGGAGTCTAGTTGCGGCAAACCCGTGTATTCAAGCCTCGGCAGCGGTTCCCGGGCCGGATCACCGCCGGGAATACCGCCGAGACCGGGGGCGACGGAGGTGCGTTGACATTGGCCGGGAAAAGCCGATAGTTTGCGGTGCTCGGAGCATTCGTGGCTCCACCCACCCCTTTCTCCCCAGCGAGCGTGAAGCGCGTGTCGAACGTTTTGGCCCAGGAACTGATCGAAGCCGGCGTCCACTTTGGCCACCGTGCCAGCCGGTGGAACCCGAAGATGAAGCCCTACATTCATGGGCGCCGGAACCTCATCCACATCATCGACGTTCGCGAAACCATCCGCGGACTCCTGCGGGCCAAGAAGTATCTCAAGCAGGTGGCTTCGACCGGCAGTCTGGTCCTCTTCGTGGGCACCAAGCGGCAGGGCGCTGAGGCGGTGGCCCGAGAGGCCGCCCGCTGCGGCATGCCGTATGTCAGCGACCGCTGGCTCGGCGGCACCCTCACGAATTTCCGCACGATCCGCAACCGCCTCGCGAGGCTCGAGGAACTCGAGACCCTGATCCCGTCGGAGGCCTTCGGTTCGTATTCGAAGAAAATGCAGTCGTCGCTCCGCCGTGAGCATCGCAAGATGCTCCGCAACCTCGGCGGCATCCGCACGCTGTCCCGGCTGCCTGAGTGCCTCCTTGTGTTCGATCCCAAGAAGGAAAAGAACGCGGTCAACGAGGCCCGCAAGATGGGAATCACGACCGTGGCCTTGATCGACACCGACTGCGATCCCGACATGGTCGACCTGCCGATCCCCGGCAACGACGACTCGATCCGCTCGATCGAGTTGGTCGCCGCCCGACTGGCCGACGCGATCCTCGAAGGGAAGAGCCAGTCGGCCACCGAGGCGCAGGTCTCGGCCGAAGGTGCTGAAGGCGCCGGCGAGGGAAAGCCGAAGCCGAAGGCTCGGCCGATGGTTGCCAAGCGTTCGGTGCCGAAGCCCCAGGCCTGATTCGCCTGTGGTAGTGGCAGCTCTCAGGCGGCTGCCGCGATGAGGCACCGGGTCCGAGGCGATGCTGACGCAGACCGTGGCGTGTGGCTCTGACCCATCCCCACGCCCCCACGACATTCGTAGCTCAACACTCGCTCCTCAGGAGAAGGAAACCCATGGCTGAGATCACTGCCGCGGCCGTCATGGCCCTCAGAGAAAAGACCGGTCTTCCGATGATGGAGTGCAAAAAGGCGCTCGCGGAATGCGGTGGCAACACCGAGCAGGCCGTCGACTGGCTCCGCAAGCAGGGCATCAAGACCCAGTCGATGCGGGCCGATCGTGAGACCTCCTGCGGCCGACTCGCCGTGTTTGCCGATCCGGCGAAGGGCGTGGGCACGATCATCGAGCTGAAGTGTGAAAGTCCGCCGGTGGCCGGCAGCGACGATTTCAAGGCGCTCGCCAACGACATCGCCAAAACGCTGGCCCTCGGGCCGGGAGCCGCGACGCCAGCCGATCTCCTCGCCCAGAAGAGCCAGTCGCATCCCGACCGCACGCTCGGCGAGCTCAAGGACGATCTCTTCAATCGCATGCGGGAGGTCTTCGAACTCTCGCGGATCAAGCGGATCGACGGTCCCTGTGGCGGCTACGCCCATCATGACGGCTCCAAGGCCGCCCTCATCGAGATCGCGGGCAATACCTCCGCCGCGAACGCCGCCGAGGTGGCGAAGGATGTCGCGATGCACGTGGTCGCGCTCGCGCCCCAGGCCATCCGTAAGGAGGATCTCGATCCCGCGGTCGTCGAGAAGGAACGGTTGATCCTTACCGAGGCGGCCCGCAAGGAGGGCAAGCCGGAAAACATCATCGCCAAGATGATCGAAGGCCGCCTGCGAAACTTCTTCAGCCAGTGCGTGCTCCTCGAGCAGCCGTTCGTAAAGGACGACAAGCAGTCAGTGGGGCAGTTCGCCAAGGCGGCGGGCCTCGAGATCAAGTCGGTCGAGAACTGGAAGCTGGGCGGATGATCGGCGGAAAGCGGTGTCTGTGCCGTGCATGGCAGGGACCCTGCGGCCGCTGAACGTAGGCCCCGAACCCGGGAAATGATCGTCGCGAAAGGATCCCGGAGGAGCGATGGACAAGACACCCTATCGTCGTGTGCTCCTGAAACTCTCCGGCGAGAGCTTTGCCCGCTCGGGTGAGCGTGGTATCTCGATGGACGAGGTGGTCCACATCGCCAGGCAAACCGTGCAGGCCGTGGCCCGGGGCGTCGAGTTGGCCGTCGTGATCGGCGGCGGCAACATCCTCCGCGGCGGCTCCTTCACCGCCGGCAACACCGCAATCCAGGAGGCGACCGCCCACTACATGGGCATGCTCGCCACGGTGATCAACGGCCTCGCGCTGCAGGATGCGCTCGAGAGCCTCGGCGCCCAGACCCGGCTGATGACTGCGATTCGCATGGACGGCGTGGCTGAGCCCTACATCCGCCGCCGGGCACGACGGCATCTCGAGAAGTGACGGATCGTGATCCTGGCGGCGGGCACCGGCAGCCCGTTCGTGACCACCGACACCGCCGCAGCCCAGCGAGCCCTCGAACTCGGCGCGGACATCCTCATGAAGGCCACGCGGGTGGACGGGGTCTACTCCGACGACCCCGAGAAGAATCCGCACGCCGTGCTCTACGGCGAGCTCTCCTACCAGCAGGTGCAGCAGCAGAATCTGCGGGTGATGGATGGCACGGCGATCTCGCAGTGCATGGAACATGGAATGCCGATACTTGTCTTCAACTACCGTCGCGACGGCAACATCGAGCGGGCCGTGGCTGGCGAGCGGATCGGCACGATCGTCGGCGAACGGAAGCCCGGCGACGCCTGATGCGGTTTCTCCTCGAGCCTTGCGGCTCCGTCGGTCCAAGCCCAACGCCGTGAGGCATGGGGTGAGCGCCGGATGCGGCCGAGTCGAGCGGAGGCAGCCCGCGGCCTTACGGCCGGTCGGCTTGTACGGGCCGGAACTCAGCGCGGGGCTGCCCGTGCCCCGGTGCCGGCGTATGACGACGAGCGCAGCCAGGATGGCGAAGCGCTGGCGGAATCCGCGCGAGCGAAGGACCGGATGTCCGCAGCGAGCGTCCGGCGACGAGGCATGGGCAGCTCCAAGCCGCGCGGCAGGGCGCAGGAGGCAGCCCGGTAACGAACGAGGGCGTATACTCCCGGGCGTCCGGCCACCCTGGAGTTTTGCCGATGCCCCTCGACGACATTCTGCTCGACGCCGAAGAACGGATGGAGAAGGCGGTCGACGTCTTCCGTCACTCGCTCACCGGCATCCGTACCGGCCGAGCGAATCCAGGCCTTGTCGACTCGCTCCGAGTCGAGGTCTACGGGTCGCCCACACCGATCAAGGCGCTGGCCAGCGTCGGGGCACCGGAGCCGAATCAGATCGTGGTCCGGCCATTCGATCCCGGCACGCTCAAAGACATCGAGAAGGCGCTGCATGCCAGTGATCTGGGCCTCAATCCGCAGAGCGACGGCCGCTTGATCCGGATCGTGATCCCCCCCCTCTCGGCCGATGTCCGCAAGAAGATGTCGGCTCGAATCCGCGATCTCGCCGAAGAGGCCAAGGTGGCGATCCGCAACGTCCGCCGCGATGCCAACAAGGCGGCCGACACCGAGAAGACCGCTGGCGACCTCACGGAAGACGACTGCGAGCGGTGCAAGGAAGACGTTCAGGAGCTCACCAAAAAATACGAGGGGAGCGTCGGCGATCTCGCCCGCACCAAGGAAGCCGAGGTGATGGAACCGTGATCCGCCCCGCCACTCGCGGACGCAGACGCGGCCACGATTCATGATCGACGTCGTCGAACTCGTGAAGGAATACCGCTCCGGCGGCGGCACGGTGCGGGCCGTCGATGGCGTATCGTTCAGCGTTGGCCAGGGCGAGATGGTGGGGTTGCTGGGAGGCAATGGTGCCGGCAAGACGACCACGATGCGGACGCTCGCCACGCTCCTGAAGCCCACGTCGGGCACGGCGGTGGTGGCAGGCAGGGATGTCCGGCGGGATCCGATCGGCGTCCGCCGCAGCGTGGGCTATGTGTCGGCCACTACGGGCGTGCCCGATCGTCTGACACCGCGTGAACTCCTCGATTCCTTCGGACGGCTTCACGGGCTCGGCCCCAATCGCCGCGGAGAGCAGACGGCACGACTCACCGAAACGCTCGATCTTGGCAGCTTCATCGACCGCCCCTGCGGTCGGCTCTCCTCGGGGCAGCGGCAGCGGGTCTCCTTGGCGCGGGCGCTCGTGCACGATCCCGCCGTGCTCGTGCTCGACGAGCCCACCAGCGCGCTCGACGTGCTCGGATCACGCGACCTGCTCGAGCTGCTAGCCTCGCTGCGGGCCGAAGGCCGCACGATCCTGCTCTCGACCCACCGCC
>JBPCTA010000293.1:0-5780 GCA_051006595.1 Pirellulales bacterium | reverse complement strand
CACGCAGGCGTTTTGGTCATACCTCGACGGGTCGCGGCTGAGCCGTTGCCGATGCTCGATGTCGGCGAGATTGTCGCGGTAATCCTAGGAGAGATAGATGTTGTGGTGGGCGATGTCGTCGTAGCGGCCCTCGATGCCGAGGTAGAGCATGAATGTCGAGCACGAAAACCGCCGCGAGGCGATTTTGCGGTCGTTCCAGTTGCGGCGGATGCGGTCGGGCACGAGCCGGGTCATCGTGCGGGCGAAGTCGGCGTTGACCACGGTGGCGTCGGACTCGTAGCGGCCCCGTGAGGTCTTGACCGCGGTGATCCGCTTGCCGGCGAACTCGAGCGACTCGACCTGCTCTTCGTAGCGGATATCGACACCCATTTCGGTCGCGATCCGCGCCATCGCCGCCGACACGGCGCCGCAGCCCCCGATCGGATGAAAGACACCGTGCTCATATTCGAGGAAGGAGAGGATCGAAAACAGGCTCGGGCACTTGAACGGCGACATGCCCAGATACTTCGACTGAAACGTGAATGCCAGTCGGATCCGCTCATCGGAGAGGAAGGTGCCGAGCTCGCAGTCGAGGCTTCGCCAGGGCTTGAGCATCGGCATCAGCTTGAGCAGGTCGGGCGTGGCGAGATCCCGCCAACTCTGGAACGGCTGCTCGAGGAACGGTGCGAACCGCTCGAACTTCTCCCGGTTGCTCTCCATGAAGCGGGTGAAGGAGCCGCTGTCGGCCGGCGACAGCCGCGACACCTCCGCCTCCATCCGGGCCACGTCGGGGGTGGCAAGGAGTTCACCACCCGCTCCGAAAATCAGCCGATATTGAGGGTCGAGTTGGACCATCTCGACCTCGTCGCGGAGGTCGCGGCCGCAGGTCGCGAAGATCTCGTCGAGCACCCGCGGATAGAGGAAGAACGTGGGGCCGAGATCGAACTTGAATCCTTCCGGCGTCGAGATCGTGCTCGTGCGTCCGCCGGGCACAGGCATCCGTTCGAGCACCCGCACGCGAACGCCAGCCTGGGCCAGCAGCATGGCCGTCGCCAATCCGCCTGGCCCGGCTCCGATGATAGTGACCGTCCGAGACATCCTGGCCCTTTTGCACGCCGGGCCGGAACGGACGTCCCTGCCGAGTCGAAGCGCTCCGTACTATAGAGGGCGACCGTGGAGGGTCAAGAATCCACGGTCATTCTCCCGCGGCCTTACGGCCGGTCGGCTCTCACTGCCTCGCACAAGCCCAACGCCGCGCTCTCAGCCCGCCGGCAGGCTCTCGCTGCCTCGTACAAGCCCAACGCCGTAAGGCGTGGGGTCTGCCCGCGGCTGTTTCAGTACGGGATGTAATAGGCCGAACGCACCGGCCGCAGACCGCCGAACAGGCCGCGGCGATAGAGCGGCACTGCGACCGCGGCCGGCGCGTAATAGGCGGTGACGGGCGCGGCGACCACCTCGGTGACCGGCGAGTAGGCGGTCACGGCCGTGGGGGCGTAATACGACGTGACCGGCACGGGAGCTGCCGCCATCACGGGGGCGTAGCCGGCGGTGTAGGCCGGCGCGTAGTTGGCGGTCACGGCGACCGACGAGGGCTGGGCGTAGACGGGAGGCGAAAACGCGGTGACGGCGGCGTAGTTGCCGGCCGGCGTGTAGTTGGCAACATAGGGCGCCGCGACAACGGGCGCGGCATACACCGGGGCGGCGACGACGGGCGCCGCCATGACTGGCCGCATCGCGCCGTAGTAGACGACCTGCGCGTGAGCCGTCGACACAAAACCCGTGGCGGTCATCAGGCAGCAGACGACGCTCGGCAGGGAAAGACGACGCAGCGACATGGGCAACTCATCCTTTCAAGGGGCCAGTTCAGTGGGCCGGAGGAGGGCGTGGGCGACGGAAAAAACCATTCCGCAGCGATCACTCCGCTCCTTACGCGGCTCATCGAGGATACGTTCGACAGGGATGGGCTTGCAAACTGCCGTCAAACTCTGACATTTTCCCCGTGAACATGGGCAAGCGGGACCCGTCCCGGGTATTCGAACAGTGCCCATCGGGCCAGCCACTCCCCGGCACACCGCAGGCGACACATTGGACCTCGCACCCTCGTCCGATTCCTCACGCACCGCAGCCGTCACCGGTCAGGCCGGCTTCGTGCCGCTGCTCGCGCTGCGGGTGCTCACCGTTCTCAACGACAACTTGCTCCGCTGGCTCGTGATCGGCCTCGGCAAGCGGGCGGCCGGCGCCGCGGGCACGGCGCTGGTGCTCACGATCGGCACCGCCGGCTTCGTGCTGCCGTTCGTCGCGCTCGCCTGGCTGGCCGGCTGGCTCGCCGACCGATTTCCGAAGCGGTCCGTGATCGTGTGGGCGAAGTTTGCCGAGATTCTGATCGCCGCCGCGGCGGCCGTGGTCGTGGGCTGGGGCGCGGGATCGGGGGCCGCGTGGCTCGGGCTGCCGATGGGCCTCTGGCTCCTGCTCGGCACCGTGACGGTGATCGGCGTGCAGGCGGCGCTGATGGCCCCGAGCATCCTGGGCGCGATTCCCGAAACGGTGCCCGCGGCGAGTCTTTCAAACGCCAACGGCATCTTCGCGCTGGTCACGCTGGCCGCCACGCTCGCGGGCATGGCCGGTGGCAACTGGCTCGCCGACGTCACGCCGCTCTCGTCCAACGCGGCCGCCGCCACGCCCTTCGGTCACGCGATTCCGGCCGCGGTGGCGCTCGTCGGCGTGGCCATCGCCGGCTGGCTGGCATCCCTGCGACTCACCCGCGTGGCGGCCGCCGCCCCCGACGCCCCTGCCCCGGTCAACGCGCTGGCCAGCACCTCCCGCGACCTCGCCGAACTCTTCGGCTCCACGAAGCTGCTCGCCACGGCCGCCGGCATCGTGTTCTTCTGGGGACTGGCGGCGATCGCCCAGCTCAACGTCGATCAATACGCCTTCGAATCGGGGGCGAAATCGCAGGGGCAGATCGTGCCGCTGCTCGTGGCCCTCGTGGGGGGCATCGGCCTCGGCAGCCTGATCGCGGGCCGGCTCTCGAAGCGCGGCATCGAGGACGGCTCGAAGGTCGATCTTGGCTTCGTGCCGCTCGGCGCGATCGTGATGGCGATCGGCTGCTTCGCCCTGGCGGTGTCGCGCACCGAGATCTTCGCCGACGCCGCGCATGCCTCCGCCTGGAGGCTCGCGTCGCCGGTTTTCTGGCTGGCGGTGCTGGGGATCGGGGCCGGCATGTTCGACGTGCCACTCGAGGCCTATCTCCAGGAACAGAGCCCGCCGGCTCGCCGCGGCTCGATCCTGGCCTCGGTGAATCTCCTCGTGTTTGCCGGACTGTTTGCGGCGTCGCTCATCTACGGCGGCCTGCGGACGCCGCTCGGGAGCGGCGACGCGGCCCAGCCGCTCGTGTCGGCCCGCGGCCTGTTCGGGCTCTTTGGGCTCTGTTCACTGATGGCCACGGCGGCCGCGGTGTATTGCGCACCGCGGGCGACGCTCCGCATGGTGATCGGAATGATCGTGCGGGCCGGCTGGCGGTTTCGCGTGTTCGACGAACTCAACATGCCCACGACGGGGCCGGTCGTGGTCGTCGCGAATCACCTCTCGTGGCTCGACGGGTTTCTGCTGCCGCTCGCCTGCCCGCGGCCGATTCGGATGGTGGTCTACGGCCCCAACATCCAGGGGAAATTCATGCGGATGCTCGCCGATCAGTGGCAGTTTATCCTCTTCGACCCGCGGCCCAAGTCGATCGGCACGGCGCTCAAGACGATTCAGGCGGGCCTCGCCGACGGCGACGTGATCGGCATCTTTTGCGAGGGGGGCATCTCGCGAACGGGCCAACTCCTGGGCTTCAAACGCGGCCTCGAATGGCTGCTCGAAAAGGTCGAGGCCCCAATCCTGCCGCTGTCGATCGACGGCCTCTGGGGCAGCGCGCTCTCCTTCTCCGAGGGAAAATATTTCTCGAAGCGGCCACGACTCTGGCGGCGGCCGATCACGCTCACGTTCGGCACGCCGCTGCCCGTGGGCACGCATCCGGATCAGGCCCGGCTCGCGCTCCAGGAACTCGCGGCCTCTGCCGTGGCCCGTCGCCTTGATCCCCATGCCGCGACGGCCGAGGCCTTCGACGGCTGCTGCCTCGTGCGGCGGACCGACCGTCTCGTCGCGTCGCTCGCCGCCGGCGATCCGCTCCACGACTCGCTCGGCCAGCATGCCGGCCGGCTGCTCGGCATCCGGGCGACCGTGCTCGAGGCCAGCACCGACGCAGCGGGAATCCTCGAGACGATCGCCCGGGAGAAAGCGACGATCTGGCTGGCCCGCGTCGAACAGGTGCTGGCGGCAGCAGGCCAGCCATCCAGCGGGGATCTCGCCGCCCACCTCGCGGCTGTCGTGATGCCGATCGGGAGGGCCGTCGAACTCCCACGCGCCCGCGAGGCCATCGCAGCGTTCCAGGCGGCCCACGGCGTCGAGCCGGTCGTGGCTTACGCCCCGCCGGAGGTGGGCGGACTTGTGGCAATGAACACACCGCCAGCCCGGATCGAATGGAATCACGAAACGATCACGAAGCCCGAAACCGTCGGCCGCGTGGTCAACGGCGTGGTGGTCTGGCCACGGGCCGCGATGCGGCGGGCCCTGGGACTGCCATCGCTCGAATCCCAAGGCCTTTCGGACGCCGCCGAGACCACGCTCGTGATCGCCGCGACTGCCCCATGCCCTCCTGGGGCATCGAACGCCATCGCCCCCCGAGCAGTGCTCCTTGCCGACGCCTTTGCCGTCGATAAGGAAGGGTTTCTGGTCGCCCGGACCTAATCACGGCCACCCATTGCTCCTCGCGTGTCGGTCTGTCCAAGCCCAACGCCGTCAGGCGTGGGGTGAACCCGAGATACGCCTGGATTTCCAGGAGTTCGCCCGCGGCCTCACGGCCGGTCGGCTTCCACCCGCCAAGCGGTCGACCGCAGGGCTCAAACGCGAACCGCAGAAGACACCCCTCATTGGTGGTGGCGCAAATCGCCCCACCCTCGGCCAGTGGGTGGTCGCTAGCGACCACCCACTGGGGCGATTCGCTCCAGTTGGACAATACCCGCCAGCGGGTAACCGTGGTGGCATTCGGCCAATTTTGCGGAAAATAAAGCACTCATCTAGGAAATGGCGAGTTTGGCACGTTATTTGCAGATCTGGGAGTCGTTGTCGAAAACTCGTTTTTGCAGGATGCCCACCATGAACTTCGTTCCCGCCCACTCAATCCGTCTTGTCGCCTTCCTCAGTCTCGTGCTGGCTGGCGTGTCGGCCAACGCTGACGTCGTATTTGGCAATCTCGGGGCCTCCGGCACCGGTGCCCTCGGTGGCACGAATACCGACTTCGGTCCGGTCGACACAGGCGAGTTGGCGCTAGCTCAGGGTTTTAACACCGGCACGTCGTCTCTTCTCAACATTCAATCGGTGACGCTCGGCCTCTTCGCCACCAACTCCGGAACGAACGAGAACCGCACCGTGAGCATCTACAGCGATTCGTCTGGATCGCCCGGTTCGATTCTCTTCACATCCCAGGTCGTGGGGATCGGCAACTCAGGCACATATACCTTTCCCTTTTCGAGCGCCACGCTGTCGGCATCAACTCCCTACTGGATCGTGCCGTCTGGCCCGGCGAGCTGGTATCTCAACACACCCGATTCGGCTCCCGCGGGTCAAAACTCGTCTGGCTACTCGTACACCAGCACGCTCCGCAATGCGCCGTCGGTGGGATGGACAACTCCCAGCCCGAACTTGAACTCCTACAGCGTGTCCGTCGTTGCCGTCCCCGAGCCGCCGGCGATCGTGATGGC